>NZ_QTVP01000023.1:0-41076 GCF_003460645.1 Faecalibacterium sp. OF04-11AC
ATCAAACTCTTTATAAATGATATTTAATCACTTTAAAGTGCTTAAATCTTGTTCGCTCAGCACGCAATCGCTTGCGTCCTGTGTGAATTACTTTGTTTGGAATTGTTTACCGTGTTTTTCCAACACGAAAATAGGTTCCGTTACAAGTTTTTCGATATTGTTCAATTTTCAAGGTCCTGTTAGCGCCTCAGCCGACCGGCTGACGACTTGATTATTTTACCACAGAAGTGATTTTTTGTCAAGCTCTTTTTTTAGAAGCTTTTGAACTTTCTGAACTTGGATGTTTCAAAATCTCTCAAATCTCTTTGGGATTTCTTAACGTCTATTGGTTCTTTTCAATGGCTTCTCGCTGAGGCTTTGGAAGTCATTCTTTTGCCTCAGCGCTTGGCGCTCACATATAGTACCACATTCAAGAGGCTTTGGCAAGTGTTTTTTACAAGTTTTTTCGTTTTTCTCGTCATTTGTATACAACGGACAGTTTTTCTCCCCGTCATCTTCTCATTTTTGACAGGTATCTTTCTTATTATAAATATAGGGCTCCAGGCACGCTTTTGCAGCGCACCGGAGCCCTTATTCCGCCCTTAGAAATAGCACTTGATCTGGAAACGATCTTCCTCGTCCTTTTTCTTTTCCACCACGATCCGCTCATGGTTGAAATCAAAGTGGACCGGCGTGCACAGCTCGGTGTTGCGGGTCAGGCGGAGAAGCTCTTGCACCCGCTTTTTCTCCTCTGGCACATAGAATAAGTAGCTGACGCCCTCTTTTTTGGCGCGGCCCGTGCGTCCAATACGGTGAGTGTAGTGCTCGTTATCACCGGGGACGTCATAGTTGATGACCGCATCCACGTTCGAAACATCAATGCCGCGGGCGCCACATCGGTGGCGACCAGGATGGCCAGTTTGCCGTCCCGGAAGTTCTGCATGATCTGGTTCCGCTCTTTCTGGGAGAGGTCGCCATGCAGGCAATCCACTGAGAAGCCCAGACGCGCCAGCTGATTGGCCAGCGTGGCCGTGTTGAACTTGGTATCGCAGAAGACCATGACACGCTTGTAGCCCTCACCAATGATGATCTGGGCCAGGTCAGAGAGCTTGTTGCGGCCGGAGGTCTCCAGCATGTACTGCGTGATTTTGGGCTGGCTCTCCTCTTTGGGCTGGACAGTGATCTCCTCGGCGTTGTTCTGGTACAGCCAGCCGATGTCCATGACCTCGCGGCTGATGGTGGCCGAGAACATGGAAAGGGATTTGCGGTTCTTCATCATCTCGATGATATGCCGGACATCCTTGTAAAAGCCCATGTTCAGCATCTCATCGGCCTCATCGAGGACGATCTGCGTCACATGGCTCAGGTCAATGTTGTGGTGCTTGTAATGGTCCATGAGGCGGCCCGGGGTCGCCACGACGATCTGGCAGCCCTCTGCCAGGCGCTTTGCCTGTTTTTCCATGTTAGCGCCGCCGTAGACGCAGGCCACTTCCACTTCCGGCATAAAATAGGTCAGCGCGGTGAGCTCCTCTGCGATCTGCTGGGCCAGCTCCCGGGTAGGAGCCATGATAACGGCCTGCGGGGCCTTGAGGGCGGCATCAATATGCTCTGCCACCGGAATGCCAAAGGCACAGGTCTTGCCCGTGCCGGTGGGTGCTTTGGCGATGACATCGCGGCCTGCCAGCATGACAGGGATGGTCTTTTCCTGGATCTCGGTCATCTCCGCAAAGCCCATCCGCTCCACGGCCTTGTGGATGGCCTCACTGCACTGTAATTCGCTGTACTGCATAGGTTTTGATTACTCCGTTCTGTTTTGGATTCTGTTATCATCAGTATATCATGAAAACCGCCGCTTGTCAGCAAAAAAGAGCCGCCTCCCGCCAAATACGGAAAAGCAGCTCTCTCATGCTCGGATGCTGGTAGATCAGGCAGTCTCCTCGACGCTCTTGGCAGCCTTGCCCACTTCAAGCTTCTGCTTGAAACGGCCGCTGGCCTTGAAACCGGGGATGGAGGTGGACTCCAAACGGCTGGACACCTTCGTCTTGGGGTTGGTGTAAGCCTTCGGCTTGCGGGGACGCATCTCAAAACGGCCAAAACCGGCAATGGTCACTTTCTCGTCTGCACGCAGGCAGTCGGCGATCTGATCAAACAAAGCGTCCATCGTGGTCTCGACCTGAGCTTCCGTAAAGCCGGTCTTGCGTGCCACGGTCTCAATCATCTGGGAACGAGTCATGTATCAATATCCTCCTGGAACGTCCAAAAGTAACGTCTTTTGGCAAATTTTGCGTTGTTGAGTATAACAAATGCGGGCCCTCTTTACGAGAGATTGCGCACAAAAGGTGTCTTTTTGCGCACGGCCCGCATTTGTACAGTTTGAATTGTGTAAATTCCTGCTTAATTTTTATGATACAGCGTTGCAATATCCACCAGCGGGATGTTCTTCATGCTGTGGTCGCTGCGCAGGCAGTTGACCAGAGCGTTGGCGGTATCCACGGCAGTGACGCAGGGGATGCTCAGCTCCACGGCCTTGCGGCGCAGGCGGACAGAATCGCGCTTGGGGTCGCGGCCCTTGGCACTGGTGGAGAACACATAGTCCACCAGGCCGCTCTGCAGCAGGTCCACGATGTTGGGGGCCTCGCCGGACATATTGCGCACCTCGTTGCAGGGCACCATGTGCTTGTTGAGCCATGCGCAGGTGCCGGAGGTGCCATAGAGCTTGTAACCCATGCTCTTGAGCTTCCAGGCGATATCCACAAACTCGGGCTTATCGCTGTCTTTCACCGTGAAGATGCAGCAGGAAGCCGGGCCGGGGGTCTTAAAGGTATAGCCCGCGCCAATGAGGCCCTTGAGCAGGGCATCGTGGTAGTTGGGGGCAATGCCCAGCACCTCGCCCGTGGACTTCATCTCAGGGCCAAACTGGGTGTCCACGCCGTGCAGTTTCTCAAAACTGAACACAGGCACCTTGACGGCCACATAGGGTGCGTTGGGGTGCAGACCGGTACCGTAGCCCATATCGGTCAGTTTCTCACCCAGGCAGCAGCGGACAGCCAGATCGACCATGGGCACGCCGGTGACCTTGGAGATGTACGGAACGGTACGGGAGGAACGGGGGTTGACCTCGATGACGTAGACCTTGCCGTTGGACACCGCATACTGGACGTTGACCAGACCCGTGACATGCAGCTCACGGGCAAAGCGGCCCGTGTAGTCCACCATGGTGTCGATCTCGGCCTGGGTCAGGTGCTGTGCCGGGTAGACACAGATGGAGTCGCCGGAGTGGACGCCCGTGCGCTCCACCTGCTCCATGATGCCCGGGATCAGGAAGTTTTCGCCATCGCAGATGGCGTCCACCTCGCACTCGGTGCCCAGAATGTACTTATCCAGCAGGACCGGGTGGTCCATGTCCACATGCTCGGTGATGACGCCCATGTACTCAATGACATCCGCCTTGGTGTAGGCCACGATCATGTTCTGGCCACCCAGGACGTAGGAGGGGCGCATCAGCACCGGCAGGCCGATCTCATCGGCAGCGGCCAGCGCCTCGTCCAGATTGAAAACGGTGCGGCCCGGGGCACGGGGGATCTTGCAGCGCTCCAGCAGCTCGTCAAAGCGTTCGCGGTCCTCGGCCTCGTCGATGGCGTCCGCCGGGGTGCCCAGAATGGGCAGGCCGATCTCGTCCATATGCTTGGCCAGCTTGATGGCCGTCTGGCCGCCGAACTGGACCACGCAGGCATCCGGCTTTTCGGTGGCAATGATATTGTCCACGCTCTCCGGGTTCAGCGGATCGAAATACAGGCGGTCGCCGGTATCAAAGTCGGTGGAGACCGTCTCGGGGTTATTGTTGACCAGGATGGCCTCACAGCCGTGCTTTTTCAGCGTCCAGACGCAGTGGACCGAGCAGTAGTCAAACTCGATGCCCTGACCAATGCGGATGGGGCCGGAACCAAAGACCAGCACTTTCTTCTTTTTGGGCTCGCCATTTGCAGCGGCCTTGGCCTCTTTTTCGGCAATGAACTCAGCGGCTTCGTTGTCGCCGTCATAGGTCGAATAGAAGTAAGGCGTATTGGCGGAGAACTCTGCTGCGCAGGTATCCACCATCTTGAAGCCTGCCCGGTAATTTTCTACGGGCAGGGCGTCCACCTCGGCCAGGCGCTTGATGGTCTTATCCTGGAAGCCATACTTCTTGGCTTCCTTATACTGGGCCTCGGTGAGGGTGCCATGGCACTTTTTCAGGCCGTTTTCCAGGTCGGCCAGGTGCTGCATCTTATCCAGGAACCACCAGTCGATCTTGGTGATCTTATAGATGGTCTCATGGTCGATGCCGCGCTTGAGGGCCTCGTAGACGCAGAAGACGCGCTCGGCATCCTGCACATGCATGTGGGCCACGATCTCGTCGTCGTCCAGCTCCTCAAAGGGCTTGTGGGTCAAAGTGTCCATGCCCAGCTCAATGGAGGAGACAGCTTTCATCATGGCAGCCTCAAAGCTGTTGCCGATGCTCATGACCTCGCCGGTAGCCATCATCTGGGTGCCCAGGGACTTATCGGCGTAAACGAACTTATCAAAGGGCCACTTCGGGTACTTGACCACGATGTAGTCCAGAGCCGGCTCAAAGCAGGCGCAGGTCTTGCCCGTGACATCGTTGGTGATCTCGTCCAGCGTATAGCCGATGGCGATCTTGGTAGCCACCTTGGCGATGGGATAGCCTGTGGCCTTGGAAGCCAGTGCGGAAGAGCGGGACACACGGGGGTTGACCTCGATGACGGCATAATCAAAGCTGTCGGGCTTCAGGGCAAACTGGCAGTTGCAGCCGCCCTCAATGCCCAGCTCGGTGATGATATCCAGAGCAGCGGTGCGCAGCATCTGATACTCGTGGTCGCTCAGGGTCTGGGAGGGTGCCACGACGACGGAGTCGCCGGTGTGGATGCCCACGGGGTCCAGGTTCTCCATGTTGCAGACGGTGATGACATTGCCCTTGTGGTCACGCATCACCTCATACTCGATCTCTTTCCAGCCAGCAATGCACTTTTCCACCAGGATCTGGTGGATGGGCGACAGACGCAGACCGTTGGTGCCGATCTCGATCAGCTTCTTGCGGGTCTCGCAGATGCCGCCGCCGGTGCCGCCCATGGTAAAGGCCGGACGGACGATGACCGGGTAGCCGATGCGGTCGGCGCAGGCCAGGGCATCCTCCAGCGTCTCGACGACTTCAGAGGGGATGATGGGCTGGTGCAGCTTCTCCATGGTCTCCTTGAAGAGCTCACGGTCCTCGGCGCGGTCAATGGTCTCGGGCTTGCAGGCCAGCAGACGGATGCCCGTGCGGTCCAGGTAACCGGAGCGGGCCAGCTCCATGGAGAGGTTCAGGCCCATCTGGCCGCCCAGATTGGGCAGCACGGAGTCCGGCTTTTCAAGATCCAGGATGCGCTCCACGACTTCGAGGGTCATGGGCTCAATGTAAACATGGTCGGCCACATCGGGGTCGGTCATGATGGTAGCGGGGTTGGAGTTGAGCAGGACCGTTTCAATGCCCTCTGCTTTCAGCGCGCGGCACGCCTGCGTACCGGAGTAATCGAACTCAGCGGCCTGACCGATGATGATGGGGCCGGAGCCGATGACCAGTACCTTTTTGATTCTGGGGTCCTTAGGCATTTCAGCGTGCCTCCTTTGCTGCTTTGACGTTGTTCAGGAAGCGGTCGAACAGGAATTCGGTGTCCTTGGGGCCGCCGTTTGCTTCCGGGTGGAACTGGACGGTAAAGCAGTTCCACTTCTTGTACTTGATGCCCTCGCAGGTGCCGTCGTTGGCGTTCACCTGGGCCACCTCGCCCATCTCGGCGGGCAGCTCTTCGCCCACCACGGCATAGCCGTGGTTCTGGCTGGTGATAAAGGTGCGGCCGGACTCAAAATCCGTCACAGGCTGGTTGGCACCGCGGTGGCCGTATTTCAGCTTCATGGTCTTGGCACCAGCAGCCAGCGCGCTGAGCTGGTGGCCCAGGCAGATGCCGAACGTCGGGATGCCCAGCTCAAAAATATGCTTCAGGTTCTCAATGACCTCCACGGGCTCGGCAGGGTCGCCAGGGCCATTGGAGAGCATGATGCCGTCCGGGTTCAGGGCCTTGACCTGCTCAGCGGTGGCAAAGGCAGGCATGACCGTGACCTTGCAGCCCCGCTTGACCAGACAGCGGACGATGTTCCGCTTGCAGCCGTAGTGCATCAGCACAATGTGGGTCTCACCCTTTTCGTTGTAGACCTCGGGCTCTGCACAGGTCACGCTCTTGACGGCGTCGGTGACAGCATAGGCGCGGATGGTCTCCAAGAGCTTGTCCGTCTCCGCCTGATTGGCAGGGTCGGCAGGGTCAAAGGTCGTCAGGATGGCACCGTTCATCACGCCGCTCTCCCGGATGACGCGGGTCAGGTGGCGGGTGTCGATGCCCTCGATGCCGATGGTATTGTTTTTCTTCAAAAAGCTGTCCAGCGTTTCCTCACAGCGCCAGTTGGAGGGCGTCTTGCAGGCTTCGCGAACAATATAGCCTTTGGCCCAGACACGGTCGGACTCCATATCATCCTTGTTCATGCCGTAGTTGCCAATAAGGGGGTAAGTCTGGGTGATGATCTGGCCATAGTAGCTGGGGTCGGTCAGCGTTTCCTCAAAGCCCACCATACCGGTAGCAAAAACGACCTCGCCCACGGTGACGCCCTCAGCGCCCACCGACTCGCCGCAAGACCATGCCGTTTGCCAAAAGAAGATATGCGTTCATAGAGGTACTCCTTTGTGCTTACAGGGTCTGCTTGGCTTCCTGCTTCATCTTGCGGCTGCCCAGGTGCACCAGGGGCAGCTTGCCCTCCTTGCAGATGGGGCACTCTTCGGGTGCATAGTTGGGCAGGTCCAGCTTGAGGGCGCTTGCCACGATGGGGATGGGAGACGGAGCCTCAGGCTTGGTGCGGTCCACCACGCAGGTAATGCCCACGCAGATGCCGCCGTTTTCCTCGATGACACGCTTGGTCTCCAGAGAGGAGATGCCGGTGGTGACCACGTCCTCAGCGATGAGGCACTTCTCACCCGGGTGGATGGCAAAGCGCTTCAGGGTCATCACATTGTCCACGCGCTCGGTAAAGATGGCGCGCTTGCCGGTCTGGCGGGCCAGCTCATAGGCATAGACGATACCGCCCATGGCAGGTCCCACGATGACGTCCACGTCCATCTCCTTGATCTTTTCCGCCACAGCCTTCATCGCCTCGGCGCAGCGGTCCGGATACTGCTGCAGGTAAGCCATCTGGCAGTACGCACTGGAATGGCGGCCGGAGGAGAGCAGGAAATGGCCCTCCAGGAACGCGTCACAGCTCTTCAAGATCTCAATTGCTTCACTCATTGTACTTCTCCCTCTCTGTTTGTTCAATGTGTTGTATTCTACGGTATTGTACCACGCTTTTGGTCGAAACGCAAATTTATTCATCTTTTATTTTGCTAAGATGCATATTTGCAGTTTGTATGCGTGTAGTTGGTGTTTTATTCAGCGTTGCGGGCGCAGCCGCGGATCTCCTCCAGCGTCTTCACGCCATGGGCATCCATCCAGGCGGCCATCTCTTCCGCAATGGTCTCCATGGCGCGGGGGTTGGCAAAGTTTGCTGCACCCACCTGCACCGCCGTGGCACCTGCCATGATGAATTCCAGCGCGTCTTTGCCCGTGGCAATGCCGCCCAGGCCGACGACGGGGATGTTCACAGCCCCCACCGCCTGCCAGACCATCCGCAAAGCGATGGGGCGCACCGCCGGGCCGGACAGGCCCGCAAAGATGTTGTTGAAGACGGGCTTGCGCTTTTCCAGATCAATGGCGCAGGCCTGGAACGTATTGGTCAGGCTGATGGCGTCGGCACCGGCTGCCTCCACAGCCTTGCACATCTCGGGGATGTTCTCGGCCTGGGGGCTCAGTTTGACCATCAGGGGCTTTTGCAGGCGTCGCGGACCATCCGCACCACCTCACCGGCAGCCTCGGCCTTGACGCCGTAGGCCATGCCGCCCACCTTGACATTGGGGCAGGAGATGTTCAGCTCGACGATGTCCACGCCGCTCTCGCTCAGCATGGCCGCGCCCTCGACGTACTCTTCCTCACTGTGGCCGCCCAGGTTGGCGATGGCCACCGTGCCGTATTTCTGCTTGAGTTCCAGCATCTCGTTCAGCTCCACATCAATGAAGTGCTGGACGCCGGGGTTCTGCAGACCGATGCTGTTGATAAGGCCGGAGGGGGTCTCCCACAGCCGCTCGCCCTTGTTGCCGTACTGGCCGTGCAGGGTCAGGCCCTTGCCCGAGATGCCGCCGATCTTGCTAAAATCCGCCAGCTCCTCGTACTCCACGCCGTAGCCCACGGTGCCGGAAGCACCGATGATGGGGCTGTTCATGGAAAAGCCCAGCAGGTTCGTTTTCAGGTCTGCCATCAGAACACCTCCGTTGCATCAAACACCGGGCCGTTTTTGCACACGCTCTTGCCCTCGCCGCTCTTGGTCTCGCAGGTGCAGCCCAGGCAGGCCCCGATGCCGCAGGCCATCTTTTTCTCCAGGCTCACAAAGCAGGGGGTGTGTTTCTCGGCGCAGAGGCGGGCGGCGTTCTTCATCATGACCGTGGGGCCGCAGACCAGCACCGCGTCATAATCCGCCGGGTCATACAGCTGGGTCACAAAGCCATGGAAGCCCACAGCGCCCGTGTCGGTCGAGACTTTGACGAGGTTTGCAATGGAGCGGTACTCCTCCATGCAGTAGGGCTTGTCCCGGAAGCCGAAAAACACATCCGGTTTGCAGCCCGCCGCCGCCAGCTCCCGCGCCACCTGATACATGGGCGCGGTGCCGATGCCGCCGCCCACGACGGCGAATTTTTTGTAAGTTTTGGTCAGGCTTTCCACATCAAAGCCGTTGCCCATGGGGCCGGTCAGCTGGAAGCTGTCGCCCTCTTTCAGGGCTGCCAGCTTGTGGGTACCCTCACCGATGACCTGATACAGGAACTCCACCGTCTGGGTCTCGGGCTCCCACTTGTGGACGCTGATGGGCCGGGAGAGGAACGGAGCCTCGTCGGCACCCCAGGCCCGCAGGGTGAAGAACTGGCCCGCATGGGGCGCATGGTCGCGGTCCGGCCAGAGGACACGGAGCAGACGGATGTCGTCCGCGATCACCTCATGGCGCAGGACAGTGGCCTCACAGCAGGCTGCACGCATGGGCAATGGCCTCCTTCATGTTCACGCACTCATTGTAAGCAGCCTCGTCAAAGGCAGTGCCGGGCTGCTTCTTGTAAGCCAGCAGGATGCCGCGGCTGGAGTTGACCACGCCGCCGTTGCCCTTGCTCAGGTACTGGGCAATGTCCTCGGCCTTGCCGCCCTGGGCACCGTAGCCGGGGATGAGGAAGAAGCTGTCCTGATACTTGGCGCGGATCTCGGTGGCCTCCTCAATGTGGGTGCCGCCGATGACCAGACCGATGGAGGAGTAGCCATGCTCGCCCATGTAGTCCTTGCCCAGAGCGTTCAGCTTGTCACCCACCAGGTCATAAACGTGACGGCCATCGGCCAGCTTCTCGTACTCAAAGTCCTTGGCACCGCCGTTGGAAGTGCGGCAGAGCACGAACATGCCCTTGCCCTGCTTTTCGGCATAGGGCAGGTAGGGGCTGATGGAATCCAGGCCCATGTAGGGAGCCAGCGTCACGAAATCGGCCTCAAAGTCCCCGGTGAAGTGGCCCATGGCATACATCTCGGCCGTCTTGGCAATATCGCCGCGCTTGATATCCGCGATGACGGGGATGCCTGCCTCGCGGACAGCTTTCAGGGTCTCGGCGTAGGCTTTCAGGCCCTCCAGGCCCAGGGACTCGTAGTAAGCGATCTGCACTTTATAGCAGCCCGCTACCGCCTTGGTGGCGTCGATGAGCTTTTTGTTGAAGCGGACGATGTTCTCGCCCTTGGACAGGGTGCTATCCACAAAATCAGCGGGCAGGTAGCTGAAATCGGTATCCAGACCCACGCAGACCGGGCCCCGGGCCTCTACTGCCTCGTACAGCTTATCCATGTTCGTCATAATTGGTTCCTCCATACTCTTATATATAAATGAATCTACTAAACTGGGTCACTCCGCCTGATAGGTCAGCTTTCCGCCCTTGACGGTGGCGTACACCTTGCCGTACAGCTCGGCTCCATCAAACGGGGTGTTGTGGGATTTGGAGTGCAGCTTGTCCTTGTCCACCGTATAGGGGTGCTCCAGATCCACCAGCACAAAGTCGCCGTCGTAGCCCGGCTCCAGCTGACCCTTGGCCAGGCCCAGAATTTCTGCCGGGCGGGTGCTCATCAGGTGGACCAGCAGCTCCAGCGGCAGGCCCTCCTCTTTGCAGAGCTTGGTATAGCAGACGCCGAACGCCGTCTCGCTGCCCACCATACCGGCCATGCCTTTCAGCTTGTCCTCCTCGGAGTGGGGCGCGTGATCGGTGGAAATGGCGTCCACCACACCGGCCCGGATGGCGTCCACCAGTGCCTGCACATCGTCCGCCGTCCGGATAGGCGGGTTGACGCGGTAATCGCAGACATCGTTGGTGAACCACAGGTGGTGGGGCGTCACCTCGCAGGTAACGGGAGCGCCGTGCAGCTTTGCCATCTGGATGGCCTCGATGGCGCCCCGGGTGGAAACGTGGCACATGTGGAGCTTGGTCTGGTAATACTCGCTCAGCCAGCAGTTGCGGACCGTCTCCAGATCCTCGGCCAGTCGGTAGTCCCAGGGGCTGATCTCCATATCCTCGGCGTGGCTCATCACCGTGATGTCCCGCTGGGTGCAGATGGCGAATGCCCGGGCCATGGTGGCGTTGTCCTGCACGCCGTGGCCGTCCTCGGTGATGAACTTCACGCTGGCGGGCAGGGTCTTCAGGTGGTCCAGCGTCTTGCCGTCAAAGTCCTTGGTGATGGAGACGGTCTGGTTCACATCGCACAGGCCGATTTCGGCGGCTTTCTGTTCCACCATCTCAGCCTGTGCCGCCGAGGAGCAGACGGGCTTGGTGTTGGGCATCAGGTTCACGAACGTGTAACCGCCTGCCGCAGCCGCCCGGCTGCCGGTCTCGATGTCCTCTTTGTACTCAAAGCCCGGGGTGCGCCAGTGACAGTGCAGATCTACAAAGGCAGGCAGCACCGTCAGGCCGCCTGCATCGAGGACGGTCTCGCCCTCACCGGCCAGCGCGCTCAGATCCTGGCCGACGGCAGCGATCTTGCCGTCCCGAATGTAGATTTCGAGGGGGTGCCCCTCGGTGTTCACAGCATTGATGAGCAGCATCTCAATTTACCTCCCTGTTTCGGTTTCAATGGGCGGACTGCCCGCGGACGGGCAAAAAAAAAGAACTTTTCCACAGCGGAAAAGTTCAAAATGCGAAAAAAGGAAACAACGAACCCACAGCAAAAACGGCTGCAAACTGCTTTTTCAGTTTTGCGCGCATCATTTTAGCCTGCATCGTGTTTTCTCCTTTTAAGTTTGCGATTTATTTCGATATATTTTATCATAGAAACGCAAAATGTGTCAATGCTTCTGCGCTTTTTTCCTGTAAAAAGGTTTGCCGCTCATTGCCCGGATTTTTAGCTACTCTACCGAAAATCCACCACGCTCCCCCGCCGGGCAGGCAAACCGCAAAAAATCCGGTCTAATTCCTACCATTTCACTGTACATTAAAGTTCACCTGTGCTATTATAAAGGAGCACAAAAGAGAGGGCCGCCAAGAGACGGGCGGCGTTGCATTGGGAACATTGTATATAAAGGAGGGCTCTTCCATGAGCTTATTGGAGGACGCGCGCAACATCCAGCGCAAAGACCCCGCCGCGCGCAACGTGCTGGAGGTCATTCTGCTCTACCCCGGTTTCCATATTCTGGTGTATCACCGGGTAGCGCACTGGCTGTATGAGCACAAGCACTTTTTCCTGGCCCGGTGGGTCAGCCAGCATGGCCGCCACAAGACGGGCATTGAGATCCACCCTGGTGCCAAGATCGGCAAGTGCCTGTTCATCGACCACGGTATGGGCATCGTCTTTGGCGAGACCACCGAGATCGGCGACAACTGCACCATCTACCACGGTGTGACTCTGGGCGGCACCGGCAAGGACACCGGCAAGCGCCACCCCACCCTGGGCAACAACGTCCTCATCGGCGCGGGCACCAAGGTGCTGGGCCCCGTCTTCATCGGCGATAACGCCCGTGTGGGTGCCGGCAGCGTGGTGCTGCGCAACCTGCCCGCCAACTGCACCGCCGTGGGCGTCCCCGCCGAGGTGGTCCGCATCAACAACAAGGCCATCGTCCCCTCGGACGACCTCGACCAGCAGGATCTGCCCGATGTCACCGCCCAGCGCCTCACCGAGCTGGACCGCCGCATCAGCGCCATCGAGCGCGCCGCCCAGGGCGACACTCCCCCTACCGCCGAGCAGCTGGCCAAACGCCGGAAGAATTGACCCTTATTTTAAGATGCAAAAAGCAGGTACGTCTGAGTTTCCTCAAACGTACCTGCTTTTGTTGTTTCCGCTTATTTACAGCCTGTGGTGCACAGTTCTTTTACTTTTTGAGCCGCAGTCTGCACCAGCTGGCTGACGGGCCCCTCCGGCACGCCGACCACGAAGTTCTCGCAGTGGTTCACCGGGATGAGCACCCGCTTGGCGTCCGCCTGGCAGATGGCCGCCGCCATGGCGGGAGTGATCTCGCCCAGCAGGGCATCCGCAATGACGATACCGATGGGCCCCACGATGATGTCCGCGCGGCGGGCGTTGACCACCACGGCATTCTCGCCGGTAGCCGCCCGGGCGGCACCCGCCTTGAGCATGGCCGAAGCGGCCATGCTGTTGGTGCCCACGGCGGTCAGTTCCACCTCCGGGCAGAGGGCCGTGATGGCCGTCACCAGCTGACGGCCCAGCCCGCCGCCCTGTCCATCAATGACCAGCACCCGCATGGCTTAGAAGTCGATCTCTTCCAGCCGCAGCAGGGCCAGAATGTAGATCTTCAGGGCCTCCAGCAGCTTGTCGATGGGAGCGGACTCATTGGCACCGTGCATCGGGCCGCCGAACTCGGGGATGGGCAGCTCCGCGTGCTCCGGGCCAAAGCTGACGGCATAGGGGAAGTGGCGGGCATAGGTGCCGCCGCCCATGGTAAACGGGGTGGCGTGGTCGCCCGTCACCTCATTGTAGGTGTCGATGCAGGCCTTGATGGCGGGGGTGTCCGCCTCGATGTAGAACGGCTTGTTCACGCCGATGTCGGTCAGCTCAGCACCGCTGCCAATGGCAGCCTTGATCTGCTTCTCGATGGTCTCGCCGTCGGTACAGGTGGGGAAACGGCTGTCCAGCGTTTGGACGATGCGGCCATTCTCCATATAAACACGCCCGCCAATGATGGTCAGGGGGCCAAAGGGGCCATCAGCACACTGGATGCCCAGGCCCTCACCGGCCGTGGAGCTGTGCAGTTTCTGGATGGCTTTCAGGTACTCGCGCTCGGCGTCATTGCAGAGGTTATTGTCCAGCAGGTAGTTGACCACCAGCCCAATGGCGTTCACAGTACCCTCCGGCATAGCGGCGTGGCCGCTCTTGCCCCAGCCGCGGATACGGACGCCGTTGCCCTCCGGCTCCAGCGTGATGTTGGGGGCATTGCTCAGTTTGGTGATATCGGTCTCCACCAGAGCGCTGGCACGGTCCGGCACCGCGTTGTTGGCGACACCGCCCACAAACTCCTTGATCTCGCCATTGCACACCGGGCTGACCAGCTTGCCGTTGAACTGGCCTTTCTCACCGTTGCAGACGGGGAACTCCGCGTCCGGGGTAAAGCAGAAGACGGGAGCTTTGTAGTGCTCCAGATAGTAGTCCACATCGCGCATGTGGGTCTCTTCGTTGTCGCCGACGAGGGCGCGGATGGGATAGCGCAGGGAGACCCCCTCCTCCTTGAGGAACTTCAGGGCATACAGGGTCGCCACCATGGGGCCCTTATCGTCTGCCACGCCGCGGCCGATCATGTAGTTGTCCTTGATCTGCATGGTAAAGGGGTCTGCCGTCCAGCCATTGCCCTCAGGCACCACGTCCACATGGCAGATGGTTGCCAGATACTTTTCCGGGTCCGCGCCCGCCAGCTCGGCATAGCCGATGTGATTTTCACAGTTGCGGGTGGCAAAGCCCATGCCTGCCGCCAGCTCCAGGGTCTTATCCAGGGCTGCACGGGGGCCCACGCCGTAGGGAGCACCCTCCGCGGGCTCACCCTCCACGCTGTTGATGGCAACGAGGGCTGCAATGTCCTGCAAGATCTGTTCTTTGTTCGCCGCAATAAACGCGTCGATCTTCTGGTTCAATGCCTGATCCATGTTGGTTCGTCCTTTCTTTGTCGTAAGCGACACATCGTACTCATTCTAGCATATTTCATAGCAGATTGCTAGTCATTTCACTGCAAAAAGCGTGCTCACAGCTCCCAGCAGCCCGGCGCTGGCCAGACCCATGATGATGCCCGCCAGCAGCACGCCGCCCATGCAGGCAATGAGCACATCTTTAAACTTCATATCCAGGATGGAGCCCGCCAGCGTACCGGTCCAGGCACCGGTGCCCGGCAGCGGGATGCCCACAAACAGCAGCAGCGCCACCACCAGGCCACGCCCGGCCTTGGCTTCCAGCGCGCGGCCGCCCTTTTCTCCCTTGTTGATGCAGAAGCGGCAGAACGGCCCGATGACCGGCTTGTGATAGCCCCAAATGAGGAACTTGCGGGCAAACAGGTAGATGAACGGCACCGGGATCATGTTGCCCACCACGCAGACGAGGTAGGTGGGCAGGATGGGCAGGCCCAGCCCCAGTCCCACCGGGATGGCACCGCGCAGCTCGACGAGCGGGAACATCGAGATCAGGAAGGCCAGAATGTAATTCTTTATCATAAAAATACTCCTTGTTTACAGGTCAATGACCAGCTCCACCGGGCAGTGATCCGAGCCAAACACCTCGTTGTGAATCTCCGCCACTTTGATCTTATCGGCAACGCGGTTGGAGACAATAAAATAGTCGATCCGCCAGCCCGCGTTCTTCTCCCGGGCATGGAAACGGTAGCTCCACCAGCTGTACTTTACCTCGTCCGGGTGGAGGGCACGGAAACTGTCCGTAAAACCAGCCGCCAACAGCTCGGTCATCTTGGCCCGCTCCTGGTCGGTAAAGCCGGCGCTCATCCGGTTGGTCTTGGCGTTCTTGATA
Organism: Faecalibacterium sp. OF04-11AC; assembly: GCF_003460645.1. Taxonomy (NCBI): domain Bacteria; kingdom Bacillati; phylum Bacillota; class Clostridia; order Eubacteriales; family Oscillospiraceae; genus Faecalibacterium; species Faecalibacterium sp. OF04-11AC. The sequence continues at coordinate 15,171 of NZ_QTVP01000023.1, forward strand.
TCAATTTCGGTATGAGCCACATTCAGGTCGCCGCAGAGGATGACCGGCTTTTTTGCGTCCAGCCCCAACAGGTAGGCCCGGAAATCGTCTTCCCACTGCATCCGGTAATCCAGCCGCTTGAGGCCGTCCTGGCTGTTGGGGGTGTAGCAGTTGACAAGATAGAACTCCGGATATTCCAGCGTCAGCACCCGGCCCTCGTGGTCATGCTGGTCGATGCCAATGCCCGTCGTCACGGCCAGCGGCTGGGTCCTGCACCAGCAGGCCGTGCCGCTGTAGCCCTTTTTCTCCGCCGAGTAAGTATATTCTGTGTAGCCTTCCGGCGCAAAATCCGCCTGGCCCGGCTGCATCTTGGTCTCCTGTACCGAAAAAACGTCGGCATCCAGCGCGGCAAAGCTTGCGGCGAAATCGTGGGTCAGGCAGGCCCGTAGGCCATTGACGTTCCAGCTGATGAGTTTCATGTCCGTTGCTCCAATCTGTAATTTTTCACGTTGTGGTTACGCAATGTATTTCGTTTTCCAGACGCCGCTGCGGAACCGCAGCACAAAGCAGACCACGCGGCAGACCCAGTCCACCACCATGGCGATCCAGACACCAATGGCACCCAGCCCCATATGCACGCCGATGAGGTAGCTGAAACCCAGCCGCCAGATGGCCATGCTGAAGATGGAGGTCACCATGGTAAATTTCACGTCGTTGGCGGCACGCAGGGCGTTTGGCAGCACAAACGAGGCCGGCCAGAGCAGGATCGCAAACCCGGCGTGGATCTGCACCAGCAGGATGGCCAGCTGCATCGTTGCACCGGACAGCGCATAGATGCTTACGATTTGCGGCAGGAACAGCAGAATGGCCCCGTTGAACACGCCCATGGCGATGTAGGCCCAGACCAGCAGCTTTTTGGTGTAGTACACGGCCTGCTCACTGTCGCCCGCACCGATGCAGCGGCCCACCACCGTGATCATGGCAAGCCCCAGGGCCTTGCCCGGGATGCAGCCCATGCCGTCCAGGTTGTTGGCCACAGCGTTGGCGGCGATCTGCACCGTGCCAAAGGTGGAGATCATGCTCACCACCAGGATGCGCCCGGCCTCGAACAGGCTGTTCTCAAAGGCAGACGGGATGCCGATGCCCAGGATGCGCTTTGCCATGCTGCCGTCCAGCCGGAGGGTCTTCGGCACGGTGAGGGCGTGGCCTTTCTGGTAGCAGCGGGCCAGAATGAGGGCCGCCGCCACCACGCGGGAAATGACGCTGGGCCAGGCAACACCGTCCACTCCCATTTTCAGGCCAAAGATGCAGACCGCGTTGCCCACGATATTGATGATGTTCATGAGCACACTGATCTGCATGGAAATTTTGGAGTTGCCCATACTGCGGAAGAGGGCCGCGCCCGCATTGTACAGCGCCAAAAAGGGGTAGCTCAGGGCCGTGATCTTTAAGTACAGCACGCCCGCGTCCAGCACGTCAGCTTCAATGGACCCATAGCAGAGCCGGAGCATGGGCCGGGCCAGCACAAAGCAGAACAGCGCCACACCCGCGCCCAGCAGTGCGCTGAGCAGGATGAGCTGGCCGGAGCTTGCGTCGGCCTTTTTCTGTTCCCGTGCTCCCAGATACTGGCTCACCACCACCGCGCCGCCGGTGGCCAGTGCCGCAAACAGCACGATGATGAGGTTGTTGATCATATCCACCAGGCTGACACCCGAGATGGCCGCCTCGCCGCAGCGGGACACCATCATGGTATCCGCCATGCCCACTGTCACTTCCAGCAGCTGCTCCACCAGCAGCGGCCCCACCAGCAGCAACAACTCCCGCTGGCTGAATAAAAGCTCTCGCCCGCCAAAGAGCGGCGCTTTTGTACTTTGTTTCGTTTTTTCCCCCATGGGTTTTGTTCCCTCTAAAATATGCTCTCTGATTTTATGCAATACAGGTTTATCTTAGCACAGCGCCCGGTGCTTGTAAAGCGCTGGATGCATCTTCCCACTGCAAAGCCCGCCCGGCTTTTGAGGTACATGGCTCCCCGCCGGGAGTGCTGTTCCCCACGCGCCGCTTTCCCCGGTCACTCTTTGCAACATTTTATGGAAAAGTGTGATTTTTCTACTTCTGTAAGAAAAATTTTTCAAAAACCTCTTGCATTTTTCCGTCAAGCGTGCTATTGTTGTATCCAACAGGACAGACTGTTGAACACAACGTTCCATCCCTGTTTCTGTGTTCTTTCTTCTTTCTTATATATTGCTATTTTCTTCATTTACCTTCTTATCATTTACCCTGTTGTCCCCCGTAGGGACAAAGAAAAGCGATGGCCTACCTGCAAGGGCCATCGCTTTTTCTTTTTGCATTTTTATTGGAAATAAAACCTCTCAGGCCGCGCTTTGGCGCGTCCAGCCGTCCTCCCTTTGTCGCTAGCGCGACATCTCCCTCCGGCCGGAGGGAGTCATTCCGATCAGGGGAGCCAAATTGCGGAATCACAAGTTTTCAAATGCCGTGCGCACGTCGCCGGAGAAGTAGAGGGTTCCCAGTGCACACACCGGGCCATCCCCGCCCAACGCCACGGCCCGGGCCACGCCTGCTTCAATGCTGGGAGCCGCCTCGGCTTTGCAGCCCCGGGCACGGATATGCCCGGCCAGCGTCTCGGCGGGCATCGCGCGGGGAGTGTGGGCCGCTACCGTTACAAACCGCTTTGCCAGCGGGGCCAGCAGGGCCAGCATCTCGTCCACATCCTTGTCTGCCATGATGCTCACCAGGAAGACGAACTTTTCGCCGGGGAAGCGGTCTTTCAGGCTCTGCACCGTGGCCCGCATCCCGTGGGCGTTGTGGCTGCCGTCCAGCAAAAACGGCGGGGTATGCCGCAGCAGCTCAAAGCGGCCCGGCCAGCTCACCGTTTCCAGACCCCTGCGGATGGCCTCTTCCGGGATGTTCCATCCCCTGCCCCGCAGCACCCGCAAGGCCGTGATGGCCACGGCCGCGTTCCGCGGCTGGTAGCTGCCGATGAGGGGCAGCTTCACGCCATCAAGGCCATCAAAATCAAAGGTCACGGCATCCAGATCACCGCCGTCGATCTTCAGCTTTCCAAAATCCACGACGGTCAGCGGAGCATTCTGCTCCCGCGCCACCCGGGCGATCACCGCATCGGCTTCCGGCACGCCGCCGTAGCTCACCACCGGGCTCCCCGGTTTGATGATGCCCGCCTTGGCCGCGGCAATGTCCGCGATGGTGGGGCCCAGCTCTTTCACATGGTCCATGCCCAGCGCCGTGATGACCGCGCACTCCGGCGGGTCAATGACATTGGTGGAGTCCAGCGTGCCGCCCAGACCCACCTCCAGCACCACGATGTCACAGTGCCGCTCGGCAAAGTAAAGCATTCCCAGTGCCGTGATGATCTCAAACTCGGTGGGCACATCGGCCATGGCATCAGCGGCTGGCTGGATCTTCTCCACCAGCCGCACCAACTCCTCGTCCGGGATCTGCTGGCCGTTGACCTGGATCCGCTCATTGAAGCGGTTGATGAACGGCGAGGTGTACAGGCCCACGCGGTACCCGGCCGCCTGCAAACAGGAGGCCAGCATGGCGGCAGTGCTGCCCTTGCCGTTGGTGCCCGCCACATGGATAAACCGGAGTTGTTTGTGCGGGTCGCCCAGCGCCGCCAGCAGAGTACGGGTACGGGTCAGACCGGGTTTGTGGCCCGCCCACTGCACCGCGTGGATGTATTCCAATGCCGATTCGTAATTCATACCATAAGCCTTCTTTACTTTTTCACTGCTGCCATCACAGCCTTATTCTCCATCAGCAGCCGGAGCAGCACGGTGTTCACCGCCGTCAGGATCAGCGCGTTGGGGACACGGGCTGCCAGCACGCTCCAGGCGTAGCCATAAAAAATGTGGAGCGCCAGCGAGTTGATCACGATAGAGCCCACCACATGGGCCGCCACCACACTGAGCAGGAGCCGCTGGCCAAGCCGCAGAGTGTGAGGCAGAGTCTGCCAGAGCCAGCCGCCTACCAGGCCGATGGAGGCCGCCCCCAGCGTGATGAGCGGGTTGATGGCGTAGCCCGCCAGGATACCGCCGATCATATCCGCCAGCGCACCCACGGCAAAACCTGCCCCGGGCCCGAACACGATGCCCGCCAGCAGCACGGGCAGGCTGCCCAGGTTGAACCGGACAAAGCCCGTTGAGATGCTCAGCACCCGGCTGAACACGATGCTCATGGCGATGAGCAGGGCCAGCACTGTCAGGGTGCGGGTTGAATTTTTTGTGCTTTTCATATCAATTGTCCTCCCTTAGTAAAAAGGAATCTTTCTGGAGAGGACGTTAAAAATAAAGCGCCCTCCCGTGTGACAAACCGCACAAAGGAGGGCGTGAATCCAACAAGTTTCACTTCCAGGCACTGAGCCGCAAGCGGCCCGCGCCTGCACCCAAGTCCATGCAGCAGCGGGATGCAGGCCATGCACCGCGGGTCGCCCTTCGTCCGCAGCACAACTCCCCGTTGATGCGGCACTTAACGCACATGGCCTTACTCTGTTGATACTGTTATTATATGCCTTTTTCCGTGGCTTTTCAACCACACGGTGCATCACATTTGCTAAAATGTATCGCACATTTTTAGCAGATGTGCTTAGTGGTCTTTCTTTTTCCCGCCAAACGTGATAAGATGGGACTAACATGTGATAAGAAAGGACGTTCTCTATGAAATTCAATGAGATGACCTATACCCGCCCCGACATCGACGCTTTGCTGGCCGAGTGCAAGCAGCTGGCCGCCAAGGCTGCTGCCGCTGACAGCGACGAAGCCATTGTCGAGACCTACTATGAGCAGAGCCGCGCCTTTGCCGATTACACCACGGCCTCCAACCTGGCCAACATCCACTACACCTGCGACACCCGTGACGCCTACTGGAAAGCCGAGCAGGATTTCTTTGACGCCAACGGGCCTGCTGTCTCCAACGCCAGCGTGGAGATCAGCCGCGCGTTCCTCTCCAACCCCCATGTGGACGCCCTGACCAAAGCTCTGGGCACTACCTGCGTGGCCGGTATGAAGAACGCCGTGCTGGGCATGGACGAGCGGACGCTGGACCTGCAGAAAGAGTACAACGCCCTCGTCAGCCAGTACCAGCAGATCTACGGCGGCGCTCTGGTGGAACTGGACGGCAAGCAGCTCACCATCCCCCAGCTGGGCCCCTACAAGGAGAGCCTGGACGCCAAGACCCGCCGGGCCGCCTATGAGGCTGAGGCCGGTTACTTCGACGCCCACCGCGCCGAGCTGGACGAGCTGTACACCAAGATCGTCAAAAACCTCAACGCTCAGGCCAAGCTCATGGGCTACCACGATTACAGTGAGCTCTCCTATGTGCGCATGAACCGCATTGGCTACAGCCCCGAGGAGATCCAGCGCTTCCGCGACCAGGTGGCCCACGACGTGGTCCCCGAGCTGCAGAAAGTGATTGCCCTCAAGGCCAAGCGGACGGGTATCGAGCACCCCACGTTCTGTGATCTGCCCGTCTCGTTCAAGGACGGCAACCCCAAGCCCATCGAGGGCTATGATGCCCGGATGGCCGCTGCCCGCACCATGTACCATGAGTTGAGCCCCGAGACGGCCGAGTTCATCGACTTCATGCAGGACAATGAGCTGTTTGACGTGGAGAGCCGCCCCGGCAAGATGAACGGCGGCTATATGACCAGCCTGCCCAGATACAAAGCCCCCTTTATCTTTGCCAACTGGAACGGCACCTCCGCTGATGTGGACGTGCTGACCCATGAGTGCGGCCACGCTTTTGAGGGCTACGTGGCCGAGCGGGACCCCCATGTCCCCGCCGACCTCGAGTGCCCCGGCATGGAGAGTGCTGAGATCCACTCCATGGCCATGGAGTTTCTCACCGCGCCCTGGCACAAGCTGCTGTTTGGCAAGGACGTGGATAAATACGCCCTGCAGCATGCAGAGGACAGCTTCCTCTTCCTGGCTTACGGCTGCATCGTGGACGAGTTCCAGCACAAGATGTACCAGAACCCGGACCTGACCCCCGACGAGCGGAACGCCGTCTGGCTGGAGCTGGAGCACAAATACCGCCCCTGGGTGGATTTTGACAACTTGCCGTTCTATGGCCGTGGTGCCGGCTGGCAGCGTCAGCTCCACATCTATGAGTGCCCGTTCTATTATATCGATTACTGCCTGTCCACCATGGCTGCCCTGCAGTTCTTCCTGCTCAGCCTCAAGGACCACAAGGATGCATGGCAGCGCTATCTCAAGCTGGTGCGCCGGGCCGGTCTGGCCAGCTACACCGAGCTGTGCGAGACTGCCGGCCTGAAAGTGCCGTTCACGGATGGCTCCATCAAGGCCATTGCCCAGGAGATGGGCCAGTGGATCGCCGCGCATCAGGTCTGATATTGACGCGCCGCTCCAAATCCGTTATTATAATAGGTAGAAAAACAGCCTACCGGGCGTAAAAGGAGCGGTATTGCTATGGCAGAAAAAGAAATCAAAGGCATCAAAAAGTTTCTGGAAGAATTCAAAGCCTTTGCCATGCGCGGCAACGTGCTGGACATGGCAGTTGGTGTGGTCATCGGCTCGGCGTTCACAGCCATCGTGAACTCTCTGGTCAATGATATCATCAACCCCGCCATCGGCCTGTTCTTCAATGCGGACTTCTCGAATGTCGGCATCCACATTGGCGATGTGACCATCGGCGTCGGCTCGTTCATCAACGCCATCATCAATTTCCTCATCGTGGCATTTGTGCTGTTCATGGTCATCAAGGCCGTCAACGCCCTGCACAAAAAGCCCGCCGAGCCCGAGGCCCCGGCAGAGCCCACCACCAAGGTGTGCCCCCTACTGCCAGAGCGAAATCGCCATCAAGGCAGTCCGCTGCCCCCACTGCACCACCAAGCTCGAGGGCTTCCCGGAGATCAACGACTGATTTCAACATGCAAAAAATCCGTTGTGGAAAACCACAACGGATTTTTTCTTTCTGCTTTTTTACTGGACGCTGGTCAGCTCCGCCAGCTTGTGATAGATCTCGGTGTTATCAAAGGCACCGCGGAATTTCTCAGAGCCAACACCCTTGGCATAGATGTTGACCGAAGCGCCGGTGTGGGCATAGGTGGTGTGGTCCATGCCCGCGCAAAGCTTTGGTAAAACTGGCGCGGCATTTTGCGGCCCAGTGTAAAGAACAGGAAAGGTGTGTAAAAAAACAGCCCCCGGAACTGGTTCCCGGGGGTTGTCATTTTATCTTATGATCTTACGCGTTGTACTTTTCTTCGTCGAGCAGACCCTCGCTCTTGGCCACACAGATGCAGGAAGTCGCGTCACCCACCACGTTCAGGGAGGTGACCAGCATCTCGATGGGACGGTTGATGGCCAGGATCAGGGAGTAGGCCAGCAGGGCCTTGTCATTGACGAAGCCCACACCGGACAGGATGGTGAAGAGGATGACAGCCCCCGCGCCGGGAGCGGCAGGCGTGCCCACCGAGGCCAGCAGAGCCAGCAGGGCGATGACCACCAGCTCCATGGGCGTGAGGTCGTAGCCCGCGCAGCCCGCGATGAAGACCGTGGCGATCACCTGCATGATGGCGGTGCCATCCATGTTGATGGTCATGCCCAGGGGCAGGACAAAGGAAGCAATGGAATCATCCACGCCCATGTCCTCGGTGCAGACTTTGATGCTCAGGGGCAGGGTGGCCGCACTGGAAGAAGTGGAGAAACCGAAGACCGCCACATTCGCGATCTTCTTGATGAACGTGAACGGGTTCAGCTTTGCGCCCACCGCCACGATGGTCGGGTAGCCCACCAGCAGGAACACGAACAGCAGGATCACGGTGGTCACCACATAGACCAGCGCCGGCTTGAGGTAATCCACGCCGTAGATGGCAAAGGTACGGGTCAGCAGCACAAAGACTGCAAACGGTGCAAACTTGGTGACGACGAAGTTCAGGAAAACGACCACCACGTCGTTCACTTCCCCCATCAGGCGGCGCATGGTGGCGGTACGGCTCTCGCCCAGCACATTCATGCTCAGGCCGGTGGCTATCGCCAGGAAAACGGAAGAAAGCACCGCGCCGTTGCTGCCAAAGGCCGTGATGATGTTGGAAGGAATGATGTTCAGCACCACATTCAGAGGGTTGGAGCCGGTAGAACCGGAGGCCTCGGCCAGGCCCTCGATGTGTGCATTGAACAGGCCCATGGAGAACGTGGTATAGCCCACAACGCCTGCCAGCAGCAGTGCCAGAAAAGAACTCAGCAGGAACCAGAAAAGGGTCTTGGAAGCAATACGTCCCATGGTACGGGTATCCGAGATGCTGCCAATGGCCAGCGAGATGGAGGTGAACACCATCGGGATGATGACCAGCTGCAGTGCCTTGATGAACAACTGCCCGATGATATAGAAGATGCCGAACGCCTGCTCGGCTCCCTCTGCCGTGATATCCTGGAACAGCAGATCGTTGATGGTCTTCCAGAGTGCACTGTTGCCGGAAGCATTCAGCTTCTCACGCAGCATCATGAACGCAAAGCCCGCGACAAGGCCGCAAACCAGCGACACTGCCATTTTCTTTGCCAGTGCCGCGCCGCTGTTATTCTTATTATTTTCCATACGTCTCCTCACTTGTTTCCTCATAAAATCGTGTGTTTCGTACGCATTCGATTCATGATACCACACGCCTTTGTTGGATGCAAGGCTGCAACGCAAGTTTTTGTTAAACTTTTTGAAATAGTATTACTTTTGTGTTTTCTTTCGTTCCGCTCTTTCCCCGAGGTACTTTGACTTTCTCGCGCGGGTCCTCGCAAAAAAGCAATTGACAGCCCGCCCGGAATCCGGTACACTGAGAACAGAATAGCGTCGTTTTGTGTCAAAGATAGCGTCGTTTTGTGTCAAAGCCGCCCCGTTCCCGTCTTGATCAAGGAGTGTGCCGCTTATGAAGTCCCGCTCGTTTGTTCTGCAAGCCTGTGCCGTGGGTGTTGTCACGGCCGCCCTCCTTCTGACCGCCTGCGGCGGCCTGGGCGGCGGGTATTCTTACCCGTATTATCCGCCGTACCAGCCCTCCCACTCTTCCGGCAGTGCTTCAGACAGCAGCGGCAGTTCCAGCAGCACGCCCGAGAGCTCCAGCTCGGAAAGCAGTTCTGAGGAGCCCAGCTCCCCGGCATCTTCGGAGCCGCCCGCGCCCTCGGAACCGGAGCTGACACCGGAACAGCGGCTGGCCCTCTACCGGAGCGAGGTACTGCAATTGCTCAACACCGGGCGCACCATTCCATTTTCCGCACCGGCTTCCACCCTGTCCGACGCCGCGCAAACCCGTGCAGAGGAGCTGCAGCAGACGGGCAGGCTCTCCCACAAACGCCCCAATGGCAAAGATTACACTTCTCTCCTGCCCGGGAGCAATCTTCCCGGCTTTGTTTCCAAGGAATTATACGCATCCGGCCAGTCCACCCCTGCCGAGTTCGTTTCACACTTGAAGACCTGCCGCAGCGGTGTTGACTGGGAAACGATCCTCGATACGCAGTACACACAGATCGGCATCGGCTACGCCGTGGATGCCGACGGCGTGCCCTATTGGGAGCTGCTGCTCCTCAATGGCTGATAAGCGCAAAAACTCCCCTCTGCTTCCTGCGAGAAGATTTGATATGCTCCCCCTAGAGTAGACAGAGTAAAAACAAAACTCTGAATACTCTGGGGGTATTTTCATATCAAAAAAGAACCAATCACTATCCCTACAAACAAAAAACAAACAAAAAAGCCGCTTACCCTTTCAGGTAAACGGCCTTACGTTTGGTGAAAAGGCACTCTGGCAAGCACTGTGTCCCCGGTAGACATTCCTACTGGTCTAGGACCCGCGGGCTAAGCAACAGCCCACTGGGCTGATTGCTTACGGTGCTTCGCACCGCCGCCCTGTTCGAGTCCCTAATTCTCCACGCACAGACTTACGAACGAGAATACAACAAAAAAGAGCCACCAACCAAAGTTGGTGACTCACGTTTGGTGGAGAATTAGGGACTCGAACCCCAGACCCCCTGCGTGTGATGCAGGTGCTCTAACCAGCTGAGCTAATCCTCCGAATCGGAACGTGATTATTATAGCATGAGCCATGCCAAATTGCAAGCCCTAATTTGTAATTTTTCCAAGTTTTTTTGTTTATAAAGCAAAACGCACTAAGCCACGCACTTTCTTTTTCGTTCTTTCCGGGAACGGCGCGCTTTTCCGGTGGATAACTTTGGGCAGATATGGTATACTTAGGGCAGTCTAACAGCAAAGAAATCTTTACCGGCGGTGGGCGTCTTTATGCCGCTGGTTTTAATAGCTCTGTTTTTGAAAGGATGTGCCGAGAATGGACCAGTTTATCGGCCAACTGCAGCAGAAAATGCAGGAGTTCAGGATCGGTGTGCTCCGCGTTGAGGATGTGGACGAAGCCAGCGGCAAGATCATCCTCACCGTCTCGGAGGCCGATGCCGCCATGTACCAGCAGAAAAAAATGCATCAGGGCAGCACTGCGTTTTGACTCAGACAACAAAAACCTCTCCCCGTTTCCTGTTGATTTTACAGGAACATCGGGAGAGGTTTTTCTGTTATTTCTCAGCGGGAAGCCGATGCTTCTCTGTCAACGGAACTCGGGGATTCCATTACGCCAACCTCCGATGCGGCCGTGGACGACGAAGCTGACTCTGCCGTCGTGGAACTGCTGCTCACTGCACTACTGGCCGAACCGCTGCCACCACCGCCAGGTTCATGCGAGGGTAAATCTTTTCCATAACTGAGATAGCACTGGTGCACCCCCTGATACAGGATATCCAGCGTTGTCTCATTGGTGGGCGCAATGGCGGAGAACCAGACTATTGCGCTCTCACCCGGCTTCAACGTTTTGGAAGAAGCAGGGTCCAGCACGGCAATGGACGTCACTGCACCTGCAGATGTTTTGGCTGTAATCGTTTTGGAGGAGCCAGCCAGTGCCCGGATCGCTTTCTCGACACCAACTTCCCTCTCTTTCTTGTCGTAGGTCTCAAAATCCAAAAGTCCATCCAGCGTGATATCCGATGCAGACAGATTTTTCACCTGAAATCCCTGGCACAGAACGTAACCATTCTGTGTTTCGGCCTGGTCATAGAAATTATCCATTGCAACAAAAGCCAGCTTTACCGGCGTCCCATTCCCACCGCCGCAGGCACCAGCAAACCGGAAGCCGTCACAACCGCCATGCCCTTTAGAAAATCCCGACGGGAAAATTCTTTTTGCATTTTTATCCCTCCACCCAAATATTTAAACTTAGAAAACGTTTTTGTCTTTTTAGCTTATCCAAGTCTAGCACACTATGCATTTTAAAACAAGCCATTTTTTGTATTTTGTATTCTTTTTAGTCCACACAATTTATATAAAGCTGGCATTTTCGTCTATACAATTAAGTATAATATAAACTGTATGGACGGAGTGAACGACATGGATTACGTTGGCATCGGAAAGCGAATCCGCGCACAGCGCTATAAACTGGATCTATCTCAGGAAGAGCTTGCTGAAATGGCAGGTATTTCACTTGTCCACATGAGTCACATCGAAACCGCCAATACAAAGCTCAGCCTCCCCGTCCTTGTGGATCTTGCCTGTGCACTGGGCGTCCGGACGGATGATTTGATTTTTGACAAAGATACCCTCGGCAAGGATGAGCTGCTGGAAGAGATCACTCTGGAGCTGGACGGCTGCTCCAAAGAGCAGCTGCTGACCCTGCGGCAGATTTTGTCCTCGTCTAAAGAAGCGATTCAGAAATATCTGGAACGGTAAAATAATCTTCCGCGGAAGACGCTGAACATTACCGATATTCGTTCCCCTCATTCTTTCACGCACAAGAAAAGCCGCCAGGCTCTCACCTGGCGGCTTTTCCTTATGATAGGAGGATCAAAAATGATCTTTTCCAAAAGTGCTGATCAGTTCAGGATGGTCTGCTCGGTCTCAATGTCGAACAGGTGGACCTTGTGCGGGTCGAATGCGACGCGGACGGTGTCTCCGTTGCGGGCCTTGGAAGTGGGAGCGACACGGGCGGTCATCTTGTTGCCCTTGTACTCCAGGTACAGGTAGATCTCAGCGCCCATCATCTCAGAGACATCGACCTGAGCATCCAGCTGGCAGTCGGTGTGCTTTGCCATAAACTCGGGCTCGTCGTCGATATCCTCGGGACGAATGCCCATCTTGATCTTCTTGCCGACGTAGGAATCCAGCTTGCCGTCCGCGGTCTTCTCCTTGGGCAGGGGGATCACGTCGCCGCCCAGGTCAATACCGTACAGATCGCCCTTCTTGATGAGGGTGCCGTCCAGGAAGTTCATCTGGGGGCTGCCGATGAAGCCTGCAACGAACATGTTGCAAGGCATATCGTACAGGTTCTGCGGGGTATCGACCTGCTGGATGATACCATCTTTCATGACGACGATGCGGTCGCCCATGGTCATAGCCTCGGTCTGGTCGTGGGTAACATAGATAAAGGTGGTAGCCAGTTTCTTGTGCAGCTTGATGATCTCGGTGCGCATGGAAGTACGCAGCTTTGCATCCAGGTTGGACAGGGGCTCGTCCAGCAGGAAGACAGCCGGGTTACGAACCATTGCACGGCCCAGAGCAACACGCTGGCGCTGGCCGCCGGACAGAGCCTTGGGCTTGCGGTCCAGCAGGTGCTCGATCTCCAGGATCTTGGCAGCCTCGTGGACGCGGCGGTCGATCTCGTCTTTCGGGGTCTTGCGCAGCTCCAGACCGAATGCGATGTTCTTGTAAACGGTCATGTGGGGGTACAGAGCGTAGCTCTGGAAGACCATGGCGATATCGCGGTCTTTCGGGGGGACGTCGTTGATCAGACGGCCGCCGATGTACATTTCGCCCTTGGAGATCTCCTCCAGGCCGGCGATCATACGCAGGGTGGTGGACTTGCCGCAGCCAGAGGGGCCGACGAAGATGATGAATTCCTTATCCTGGATCTCCAGGTTGAAGTCGGTGACAGAGGGAGCCGTAGCGCCCGGATAGATCTTGTAGATATGCTGGCAGCTGATCGAAGCCATAAGTCATTTGCCTCCATTTATTCTTCAGGTTCGCCCGCACTTGACGGCAGGCGGTTTCGTTGTTATTATAATAGCAGATTATTTTGTGATATAAAATAGCATTTTATTGATTTGAGGTGTCAGATATTGATTTTCGATTGGAGCGCCACCGCCGCCCTTGCCGCCGTGCAGAATACCCAGCCGGAAGCCCCTCTCACCCTGAGCGGTGAGGGGCTCTGGGTCTGTCTGGTCTCCAGCGGCACCTGCACCGCTTCCCTCGATGATATCGGCCCCAGCCCGGCGGGCAGTGCCTGATCCTGCCGCCCCAGAACGCCCCCGCCGGGCACCTCATCCTGAGCCGTTCGCCCTTGACCCTGACCCCTGCCGGGGCCTGTCACCTGCTCTGCTTACAACTCACCGGGCAGGCGGCGTTGCAGTTTCTGGCCGGGCTGCCGGAGCTGCCGTTCCTCGCCCGGGGCGAGACCTGCCCGGCCGCTGCCGAGCTGATGGGCCAGCTTGCCGCCGAGACAGACGACACGCCCCACAGCCGGGCCCGCAGCCAACTGGCCTTTGCCCTGCTCTGTGAGCTTTCCGGGGCCGACAGCGCCGCCCCCGCCCTGCCCCCGCTGGTGCAGGAGGCCATGGAGGACATCCGGGCAAACTATGCCGGCCTTTACGGCGTGGAAGAACTCAGTGAGCGGCTGGGTGTCTCCAAAAGCCATCTGGTACGGATGTTCACCGCCGCGCTGGGGATACCGCCGGGCCGCTACCTGACCAAGGTACGGGTGGAAGCCGCCATGCGCCTGCTCCTCCACCGGGAGTATACACTGGACGTGATTGCCAGCCTCTGCGGCTTTTCCGGGGCCAACTACCTCTGCCGGGTGTTCAAAAAAGAAACCGGCCACTCCCCCGCGCAGTGGCGGGCTATGGCCGGTCAGTCCCTCCGCCCCGGCCTCTCCCCAGAGGAGAGCCAGCGCGAGCAGGAGCTCTACATTTAAATCAATTCTTTCTCAGCGGGTCTGCGGTTTCGCGGGCCCGTTTCTTTGCGGTGTACATCTTGTCATCCGCCTCTTTCACGGCGTCGTTGATATTTTTAAGAGCCGTGTCAAACTCCGTGCAGCCGACGGACACCCGGGGCAGGATGGGCATTCCGGCACGGAAGTGCCGTAAAATCCCTATAAAGTGGACAAAGAACTCAGTCCGCCGCCCGTTTTCCCCGCAGCAGGAACAGCGTCAGCGCCACAGTCATGGCCTCCGAAGCCGGGAACGCCGCCCAGACGCCGTTCATCCCAAACAGTGCACTCAACACCAGCGAGCAGGCGACGATGGCTACCACACCCCGGCTGATGGAGGTGATGGAAGCCTCCGTCGGGCGGTTAACGGCGCTCAGGTAACCGGAGGACACAATATTAAAACCGGCAAACAGGTAGCCGATAAAATAGATGCGCATTCCGGTAAAAGCATACCGGGCCATCAGGGCGGAGTTTTCGCTGTTGAAGATGGCCACCAGCGCATCCGTAAAGCCGAACACGACCAGATACAGAGCCGCTGCCAGCGCCAGCGCCGTGCCGCTGCCCAGGCCCAGCAGCTTCCTGACACCAGCCCGGTCTCGCTTGCCGTAGCACTGGCTCACCAGCGGCTGCGCGCCCTGGGAGACGCCGTTGAAGATGGCCGTTGCCACCAGTGCAAAGTTTGCCACCACGCCATAGGCTGCCACAGCCACATTGCCTGCCAGCCGCAGGAGCAGCAGGTTGAAGACCGTCGTGGTCACGGCAGAGGACATCTCACCCACAAAGCCGGAGACGCCCAGCTGGCAGCTCTGGAGCAGCAGCCGCGCCGAAGGCCGCTGGCGCACGAACTGAACGCCATTGGTCGGTTTGCGGAAATGCAGGCTGCAGATGGAAATGCTGATGACGGGCGAAATGGCCGTTGCCAGCGCCGCGCCGGGCAGGCCCCAGCCATGGGGAAGATGAAGATATAGTCAAACACCACATTGAACAGGCTGCCGCTCAGGGTGGCCACCATGGCCAGCGAGGGGTCGCCGTCGTTCCGGGTAAAGGCCGAAACGATGTAGTTGCACATGAAGAACGGCGTGAACAGCAGGAAGATGCGGGTATACTGCAGGCCCAGCGCCACAATGGCTGCATCGCCGCCCATCAACCGGAGCACCGCATCCGGACAGAACGCCCCTACCAGCATAAACGGCACTGCAATCAAGATCGCGCACATCAGGCCGTTGGAGAAATAGCGGTGGGCCCGCTCATCGTTCTGCGCCTTGAGGATGGCATAGCGGGTGGCCGAGCCCAGGCCGATCATGGAGCCAAACGCAAAAATAAAATTATAAATGGGCAGGCAGAGGTTGAGCATCGCCACGCCGTCGGTGCCGGCGGCCTGCGCAATAAAATAGGTATCGGCCAGAATGTAGCAGGACGTGCCGATCAACCCGAAGATGTTCTGCGAGACATATTTAAAGTACTGCTTGGTGACGTTCATCGAATTTCCTTTCTGCGTGATAATAAAAAGAGAACGCCAGATGCCCCCTCCGCTCAAAGGCCTACGGAGGGAACACACCGCGTTCTTTTGCTTTCCACACGCCGCCTCTCCCCGGCTGTAGCCGCAGCGGTTCAAATCCGGGGTATTCTATCACAGTTTTTGTCGTTTTGTCAAGCAGTTTTCCGGATTTTATCGGATGGGTTTACACAAACACCCCGATGGGTGTATACTGTTTCTCGATTTGTTTTTCAAAAAACCGGGAACGACCAGAAAGGAGGAGTCCCATGTTCCAAAAGCACACCATCTACTGCCTGGGTGAGGTTTTGCTGGCACTGGACGCAGATGCCCCACTGGCTCACGCGGAAAGCTTTCGGCCTCGCCTCGGCGGGGATGCCGCCGTGCTGGCGCAGGCCTGTGCCGCGCAGGGCGGGTGCGCCTCTCTTCTGGCCCAGCTGGGAGAGGACCCATTCGGACACCGGGCCGCCTCCACGCTCGCCGCCGCGGGCGTGGATACCACACACGCGTCCTTTTCCCGCACACTGCCCACCGCTTTGCTGTTTGAGGCCGGCGGCGAGGCGCACTCTTACCGCGCGCGCACCGCCGGGCTGCAGTTTGCCCCGGAGCAGCTGGAGCCGGGGCTCTTCCAGCCCGGGGACGCCCTGCTCTTTGCCTCCTCCGGCCTATGCGACAGCCCGCTGCGGTACACCCATTTAGCAGCCCTCACCGCCGCCCGGGATGCCGGGGTTCTGACCTGCTTCGCGCCCTGCCTGGAGCCTGCCCTCTGGCCCCAGCCGGAAGGGGAAGCGGCCTCGCGGGAGGTCACGCGGCAGCTGCTCCCCCAGGCAGACATTGCCATTCTCACCACGGAAGAGCTGGAATTTTTGTTCGGCACGGCGGAGATGCGGGTGGCGCTTTTCCCTCTCCTGCGGGGGCACACCCAGCTGGTGCTTTTGGCCCGCGCCGAGGGCATCCACGCCTTTACCCGCACGAACCATGCGTTCTGGCCGGGGCTCTCCCTCCCTGCCCCGCGGCTGGCCGCCAAGGCGCTCTGTTGTTTGCTGCAAAAAAACAGCACGCCGGAAAAACTGCCCCGCCTCACCACCAGGCAGTTACAAACGATCTTATAAGAAACGCACAAAGCCCCCGCCGACCGGCGGGGGCTTTGCTTCGCAAGGTTTCCAATTAGGAGAAGATTGTGGGTTGTTTGGTTAGTGGATGAACACCGGACCCAGCGGGTTGGTGATGGGGCTGACGTAGCCGCCCAGCAGCTTGGGGATCGCCAGGCTGATGTCAGGCACAAAGGTCAGCAGCAGCAGTGCAATGAACATGCACAGATAGAACGGCAGGGTTGCCTTGACGACTTTCTCCATGGGGCGCTTTGCCACGGCAGAGCCGATGAACAGAACCGCGCCGACAGGGGGAGTCAGCAGACCGATGCCGCAGTTCAGGACCACGATGATACCGAACTGGATGGGGTCGATGCCGATGGACTGTGCAATGGGCAGCAGGATGGGGGTAGCGATCAGGATGATGGGAGCCATATCCATGATGCAGCCCAGCACCAGGATGATCAGGTCGATCAGCAGTGCGATGATGTAGGGGTTTTCGGTCACGCTGGTGATGGCATTGGCAGCCAGATCCGGCACATGCAGCATGGTCAGGCAGTTGCCGAAGACAGCGGAGGTAGCGATCAAGATCAGGACGATGGACAGGGTATTGACGCACTCGTCCAGAGCGTGCCAGACGCCTTTCCAATCCAGGCCCTTGTAGATAAACACGGACACGAACAGGGAGTAGATAACGGCGATAGCCGCGGACTCGGTTGCAGTGAACACGCCGCCGACCACGCCGAACACGACGATCACAACGGCTGCCAGTGCCCAGATGGAGGTGCCCAGCTGTTTGATAAAGCCCTTGATGCTGAACGGAGAGCCCTTGGGGTAATTCTCCTTAACAGAGATGATGTAGGAGCCGATCATCAGGACGATGGCCAGCAGAGCGCCGGGCAAGTAGCCAGCCAGGAACAGGCTGCCCACGGAAATGCCGCCGGCAGTGGTGGCGTAGATGACCATGTTGTGGCTCGGGGGAACCAGCAGGCCCTCGCAGGAGGAAGTAATGGTAACAGCGGTGGAGAAGTCGGCATCGTAGCCCTGATCGACCATCATGGGGATCATGATGGAGCCGATGGAAGCGGTATCAGCCGAAGCGGAACCGGAAATACCGCCGAAGAAGTAGGAAGCCACGATGTTGACCATAGCCATGCCGCCGCGCATCCAGCCGACGCAGGCATCCGCCAGCGCGATCAGCTTTTCGGAGATGCCGCCGGAGCCCATGAGCACGCCCATGGTGATGAAGAACGGCACAGCCATCAGGCTGAACGAGGAAATGCCTTTGACCATCAGGCGGCAGACATCCGTCAGGGCCTGGCCCTGCACCATCATACAGAACACGCTGGACAGACCAACGGCATAAGCGATGGGGAAACGCAGGAAGATCATTACAAAGAAGCTGACAAGAAGGACAATGATTGCCAGTGTCTGGGCTGTCATATTACACTTCCTCCTTTACAAAAATGCTCTTGATGTGGTTGTAGATGGCCTCGATTTCAAAGATGATCATCGCCACACCGGCCAGAGGCACGGGGAAATACATCCAGAAACGGCTCAGCCAGGGCATGGAGACATAGAAGCCGCGGCCGCCCAGGGTGGTGGCGTAGTTCCAGCCCACCACCAGCATAATGATGCCCAGGACACAGACAGCCAGATCGGCCAGAATGTCCAGCACCTTGACCACCATCTTGGGCAGGTAGACGTCAAACGCGGTCATACGGATGTGCGCGCCGCGGCGGATGGCCAGAGCCGCGCTCAGAACGGCCATATAGCTCATGCAGGTCAGCACGACCTCCTCGGACCAGGCGGGGTCCGGGATGAACGGAACGTAACGACCAATGACCGACATGGTGGTAATGATGATATCCGCGATCAGCAGCAGCTTGCAGATAAACAGAACCACTTTGTAGGTGATGTCGTACGCCGGTTTGATCTTATCCAATGTGGTAAAGATTTTCGGCATAGTCTTTCCTCCATATAAAAACCCGGCAGGTCCGCGGGCGTATTCCCGTAGTCCCCCGCCGGGCTTATGTACGATTTCAGAACAAGAGGCTTACTTTACAAGCTTAGCCTTTCATGTCCAGCAGCTTCTGATACAGCTCCGCCTGGTCAGAGGTGTTCTCGCTGATGACCTTAGCGCAGGCCTCCTGCCAGGGTGCCTTATCGGGCACATCCACAACATTGCAGCCGGAAGCTTTCAGCTCGTCCAGAACCTTGTTCTCAGCGGTCTCAGACAGCTCCGCGTTGAATGCCTGGGTATCCGCACCGGCCTCCATGATGGCCGCCTGCTGGTTCTCGGTCAGCTTGCCCCAAGCGTTGTCGGTGATGACAGCCTGGATAGCACCCAGGGTGTGGCCGTCGAGGATCAGGTTGTTTGCAACCTCGGGGAACGCGTTGGACTTGTAGTTTGCGATGGGCTGCTCAGCGCCATCCACAACGCCGGTCTGCAGCGCGCTGTACAGCTCACCGAACGAAACGACGGTGGGGTTCGCGCCCAGGCTCTCGACCATGCCGTTCATGACGGGGTCGTTGGACACGCGCAGCTTCAGGCCCTTGAAGTCCTCAATGCCAGCCACGGGCTTGACCGTGAAGAAGTGACGGAAGCCCTCCTCGCCGTAGAAGATACCACGGACGGGCAGGCCCAGCTCCTGGGGCTCGTTCAGGAACTCAGGTGCCAGATCGCTGTTGGCAAAGTTCCAGAAATGCGCGCGGTTCTCAAAGGTAAAGGGGATGGACAGCAGCTTGGACTTGTTGCAGCCGTAGCTGGTCAGTGCGAAAGCGGAGATACGGCTCATATCAATGGAAGTGGAGCCGCCCAGGATCGCGTCCAGAACGTCGTTCTCAGAGCCCAGAACACCGGAAGCCTGCACGTCGATGACGACGGAACCGCCAGTCAGTTCCTCGACCTTCTCCTTGAAGTGGGTAGCGGTCTGGCCAACGATGGTGTCCAGCGGGTTGACTTCAGCGTAGACCAGAGTCACCTTGGGATCGCTTGCAGCGGCGGCTGCATCACCAGCGGCAGCGGAAGCAGCGGTGGAAGCAGCCGGAGCAGTGGAAGCAGCGGTGCTGTTGGAAGAACCGCCACATGCGGTCAGTGCCAGAGCCGCGGCGGAAACGCCAGCAGCGGCCAGGAAGCTACGACGAGAAATCTTCTTCATAATAAGTTGTCCTCCTAAGTATTTCCTTCTATTCCGGCGGTGCACACTGCACGGGTGGCGCGCCGCCGTTCATTCACTGTTCACACTTTAGCAAATTTTCTAAGCCGAAACAAGGGCTTCTGAAAAATGTCCTGTTTTTCCAAAGAATGTGAAAATTTCTTTTGTACAACATGTCCAAGTTCTTGTCTTTCAGTTAAGCACAGTGCACAATCGCATGTATCCCAGCAGCCAAAAAGCTCCCTTTGAGAGGGAGCTTTTTGGGAACGCGGGACGGGTGGAGTCACGCTTCCTGTATTTGCCGGATGAGCTCTGCCTGTTCGGCAAACCGCTCATACATCGGGCGGACCGCCGCCCGGAATTTCTGCATCTCGGCCTCGGAAAGGGTGGTCACTTCCACACCCCAGGCCCTCATATCTTCTTCGGCCTGAGCTTCCCGCTCGGCCCAGAGGCGCCGCTCCACATTGGCGCTGTCCCGGGCGCAGCCCCGGACGATGCCCGGGAACGAGCTGTCCAGCCCGGCCAGCTTTTCCAGCGCGGCCCGGCTGGCGATCTGAATCTCCGGCACACGGGTATGCTCATTTTTCAAAAAGTAGGGTGCTACCTCATAGTGGCCCATGGCCTCGTAACTGGGCCAGTTGTTCTCTGCCCCGTCGATGCGGCCATTGTGCAGGGCCGCGTACACCTGGCTGTAGACCACCTGCACCGGCACCGCGCCCATATCCGACACCATCTCACTCATCATGTCCGATTCCTGCACCCGGATGACCTTGCCCTGCAGATCGACCAGTGTCGCGGCCTTTTCCCGGGTGTAAAAGCTGCGGACACCGGCATCGAACCACGAAAGCCCCACCAGGTCCACATTTTCCAGCGTGGAGAGGAACCCATCCCCGATGTTACCGTCCAGCACCCGCCACATCTGCTTGGCATCCTCGTAAAGGTAAGGCAGCTGCAGCACGCTCAGGTTCTCCAGCTGACCGGCCAGCTGGCTGAGGGAGACACGGGCAAAATCAATGCCGCCAAACTGCATCTGCTCAATGACGCTCAGCTCTCCCCCCAGCTCTCCGCCGCTGTACACCACCACTTTTACCCGGCCATCCGTCCGCTGGGCCACCATCTCGGCAAAGGCCAGCGCAGCCTTGGTGGTGGGGTAATCCTCCGGCTGGTTCTCCGCATAGCGGAGGATGAGCTCCGGCTGCGGCTCTGCCGCCGTGGGCTCCGGTGCCGTGCAGCCGGTCAGGGCCCCCAGTGCCGCACAGGCCGTGCCCACCAGCAGGCTGCGGCGGGAGATGCTTGTTTCCCGCTTCATAAATGGGCCTCCGCAGACTTTTTGCCCGCCTGCCGCCGGTACTGGGTGGGAGTCATTCCGGTGCGCTTTTTAAAGGCCCGGGCAAAATAGCTGGCGTCCTCGTAGCCTACCATGGAGGCCACCTCCGCCGAGGAACGGAACGGATCGGCCAGCAGCTCCTTGGCCGCGTTGATCCGCAGCTCCGTCAGGCAGTCCAAGAAGTTCATCTTTTGGTATTTTTTGAATTGGGCCGAGAGGTACGCCGGACTGATGTGCAAAATTTCGCCCACGCTGTCCAGTGAGAGATCGAACATATAGTTATCTTCGAGATACCGCCGCACCTGCGTCATGACCATAGCGGTCTGGCTGTTTTCGCCCTCAGGAGACTCTGCCTCCGGAGCGCCTTCTTCCGGGTTTTCCGGGACTTCAGGCGTTTCCGGCTCCGGGGACAGCTCGGTCGTTCGGGCCAGTTCTTCCAGCTTCCGCTCTGCCTCGATCTGCCGCATGGCCCGCCGGATGGAGGCTTCCAGCTCGTCGGGGTCCACAGGCTTAAGGAGGTAATCGCAGGCTCCCAGATGCACGGCCTCGTGGGCGTACTGGAACAGACTGTAGGCCGTGACAAAGATGACCCGGCAGGCAGGCCGCTGGGCCAGCACGGCCCGGGCCGCGTCCAGCCCACTCATGCCCGGCATCTCAATGTCCATCAGGATGAGGTCGGCTCCCCAGAGCACAGCCGTGTCCGCTGCCTTGCGGCCGTTCTCCGCCAGCTCCAGCACCACCTCATGCTCAAAGCGGCGGCTCACCATATCGGCCAGCGCTTCCCGCTCCAGCTTCTCGTCGTCAGCAATCAACAGTCGGATCATCGTCCAAGTCCTCCTCTTCCGGCTCAATCAGGGGCAGGTACAGCCGGATGGCCGTGCCCCGCCCGGGGTGCGAGCAGATCTCCAGATGGCTGCGCTCGTCCAGCAGCCGCAGCCGGGCCGCGACATTGTACACCCCAATATGTTCCCAGCGCTCCCCGGGCTTTGCCAGCGCGTTTTTCAGTTGTTCCAGCCGGGCCCGCTCAATGCCCACGCCGTTGTCACACACGCTGATGTAAAGCAGCCCTTTCTCCCGCAAAGGATTGACCCGGATACGGACCACGCCGCCCTCCTCCTTGGGGGAGATGCCGTGCTTGAACGCGTTTTCCACAATGGGCTGCAAAATAAACGAGGGTACCATGGTCTCCGTCAGGTCCAGCGAATCCGAGATGCGCCATTCCATCCGGATGCGGTCGCCAAATCGGACATGGTAGATCGAGTAATATTCATCCACGATCCGCACCTCCCGGGAGAGGGGCACCTGCTCGTCGTTGCTCATGAGGCTGTACCGCAGCAGATGGGCCAGTGCCGTGATGAGGGCCTGGGTGCGGTAGGCCTTTTCTGTGCCTGCCGTCTGCAAAATGACGTTGAGGGTGTTGAAAAGGAAATGCGGGTCGATCTGGCTGCGCAGCTGCTGCAGGCGGCTCCGCTCCATCCGGTTCTGCATCTCGAGTGCTTCGGTCTTCTGGCGGTGGAGCTCCCGCTCGATCTCATTTTTCTCCCGCAGGGTATTCACCTGCTCGGCCATGGAGTGTTTCATCCGGTTGAATGCATCGGCCAGCTGGCCCATCTCATCCTGCCGGGGCACCGGCACATCCGGCGTGTCGTAGCTGCCCTGGCTGATGTCTCTGGAGGCGCCGATCATCTGCTGCACCGGGGTCAGCAGATGCATGACCTCCCGGGCCATCAGGCTGCCCAGCGCCAGGCAGAGCGCCACCACGATGGTCTGCGCCCACTTGACCCGGTCGCTCAGGGCCGAAACGGTGGTATAGTCCCCCTGCCCGTCGGTGATGGCCTTGTTGAGCAGCTGCTGGGTATACTGGCGCAGATACCCGCCGCAGGGCGAGACTTTGTCATAATAGAGCTGGGCAGCGGCCGCGTCGCGCCCCATACTGACCTCTTCTTCCAGTTGGTCCAGCAGCTCCTTATAGCTGTCGTAGGTGGTGCAGACGGCGCTGTAAAGCAGATACTGCTCCTCGCTCACGGTACCAAGGTCGCCCTCGATCCGCCAGAGCCAGGCACTCATCACCGAACTGGAGGAATGCAGCTGATCCAGCAGCTCCCCCGCGTCGCCATACTCCCAGCGGTAACTTTCCAGCGCGTTCAGGCTCTGCTGCACGCCGTTCTGGAACCGGCTGATGGCGTTGAAGTTGCCCATCTGGTCGTCCAGTTCCCGCAGCACGGTGCCGGACTGGTAAAAGCTCAGAAAGATCTGGCCGCCAGCGCCATGAAAAGGCCGCCAGACACAGGCCGATCCGCTGTTTCAGGGTCATCTCTCGGTGCATGGCGTTTCCTCCTCTGGCCGTGGGCCATTTTTCGCTTTGAATCGCTTTATTCTACCACAGTTTATGGCAATTGCGCAAGTTTTTGCTTGCTTCTTCCCAAATAATATGTTACTATGCCTAAAAAGGAGTGTGTTTGCATGTCACAGCCCATTACCGTCTCGGTCACCATGGACGCGGCATCGTTCCGCCGTTTCCGCTGGTTCGACCTGCTTCAGCATAACCGCATCTGGAAACGTCCGCTGGTCTTTACGGCCATTCTGTTGGTCTTTGCCGGAGTCTGCCTCACCCAGCTGAACACCCGGCATGAGGCCGGACTGCTGGCCGGTGTGCTGGCCCTCGTGGCGCTGGGTCTGCCCGCCGTCTATTTCTGGAACTGTGCCCACGGCATCAAAATCTTTATCCAGAAGCTGGGCCTCGATAAAGCCGCCAAGCCGTTCTACCGGCTCCAGCTGGACGAAACCGGCCTTTCCATCTGGATGGCCGGTGAGCAGGACAAAGCTGCCCCCTCCCGCCAGTGCGACTGGCACCACATCCACCTGGCCTACCGGACAGAGAATGCCATCTACCTCTACGTCCATCAGACGCAGGCTTACTTATGGAACGACAGCCTCGACGCCGGATGGGAAGCCCTGAAAGCCCATCTTCCCGCCGACCGCCTGCGCGACCTGCGCTGACCTTTTCCCCAAAACACCAAAAGGCACGGAGCAAAACGTTCCGTGCCTTTTTTGCGCTTTGTTTCAAAAACGGGAAAACAAAAAGACAGGCAGCCACCGTGGAAAGGAGGAGAAAGCGGTGCTGCCTGTCTGTATGGTGAACTCCTAAACATTTGCGGCTGTCAGGAGGGGTTTGGTAGTCTGTCCGCCGCCTCTGGCTATTGCCTCGCATAGGTGGGGGACAGTGTTTTAAAGGGGCCGCGTTTGCGGCGATCATTCTTGCCTGCGTTTGCAGGTTTTTGGGAGGAGCTCTCTCGGAGCGGTCCTCCCTGACTGCACCCTTATTGTACCGGATAAAAATGGAGTTTCTTTGTGGGGATTTTGAACAAATTGCAAATAAAAAATAAGCTTTTTCTTTCAAATGATAAAAGGTTTGTTTGTGGTGGAGCATTGTCCACGGCAGCCGAACCTTCAAATCGTTTGCAGCACAGCGATACAGAGTTCCAGCGCTTTCCGCAAAGAACCCTTTCCCCAATCTCTCTCATCATGAGCATAAATATTCGCAAGAGAGTCGGCAGTGTAGAGAATCTGCCCGAAAGAAGCACCTCGCTTCCGGGCGCAAGCAGCCAATGCGGCACACTCCATCTCAACGGTTGTACATCCTTCTGCTCCGCGATACCGCACCATATCCTGTGTTTCCCGGAAGAACCCGTCCGTTGTCCATTCTTGAAAATTTTCTGCCCCATGGGACAGCTTCTTGTTGGGGCGTGCGGTGCCCCAAACCCTGCTTCATAATATCGATCATAACCGATCAACGACGGATTTATAGTAATTGCCAAAATCTGCAAGTGCATTGACGATTGGTAACATTTCCATTCCGAGATCAGTCAACCCATATTCTACTTTGGGAGGATTCTCATGATAATCACGGCGGTAGGCAAGTCCATCATCGATCATCTGTCTTAAGCTCTCGGTCAAAACTTTCTGCGAGATCCCGTCGATGCTTCTTTGCAACTCATTGAATCTCCATGGACGCTCTTTCAGATTGCGCAGAAGCAAGAGTTTCCATTTTCCGCCAATCAGGGATACTGCTGTTGCAACCGGACATTCCGGCAGTTCTTCTTTTGTACGCATATCAGTCACCTCTGTATAGAGTATAGCACATTCATTTTTGAGTGTACAGTTACAAAAAGGTGCGTACTTGTTTTTGAATGTGCGAGCTTTTATACTTAGCTCAGGCAATGAAAGATTGCGAATCAAAACGGAGGTGCTTACAATGGCAAGCTACACAAAAATGACAGTTGGAAAAGAGGATCGGACGGAGCTTCATGAAAAGCTCGCCCTGACTGGTGCGGAGATCAGCCTGAATACGCTTCCTGCGGGAGCAAATGTTCCGTTTGTTCACTCCCACAAGGCAAATGAGGAAATCTACGGTGTTCTTTCCGGCAAAGGCAAGGTCATTATCGATGGCGAAGAAATCAGCCTTGCAGCAGGCGACTGGCTGAAGATTTCTCCCGCGGCAAAGCGTCAGTTCTTTGCTGCAAGCAATTCTGAGATCACTTATATTTGTATTCAGGTCAAGGAGAATTCTCTCGAAAGCTATACTGCAACGGATGCTGTGATCTACTGATAAAACATATCAAAGCAAAAGGCAGGATACCACCGTCATGGTGATACCCTGCCTTTGCGATCACTATTTTATTTTGCTCTGACTTACGTTGTGCGAATGATAGAGACTTAACCGCAGTCATCCCGGTAGACATTCCTAATTCTCTAGAAACCGCAGGCTAAGCAACAGCCCACTGGCTGATTGCTTACGGCACTTCGTGCCGCCGCCCTGTTCGAGTCCTGTACCGCCCACCGAACCGC
>NZ_QTVP01000024.1:0-38963 GCF_003460645.1 Faecalibacterium sp. OF04-11AC
TCCGCTCGACAGCCGTTCCCCTTTCGGCACTTGCGTGCCACCTCCCCGGCCGGGGGAGTCTTTCCTGGCAGGGGAGCCCTTGGCAAAGAGGTTTCGTTTTCGATGAAACTGATTTGGTTTTGCTGGAAAACGTCACGGAATGCCAAAGCCTCCCCTACTAGGAGAGGTGGCATCGAGCGAAGCGAAGATGACGGAGAGGTTGTACAGAGCAGCACCTGCGTTATTCCGCTCACTCTAAAGGCGTCCTTTGTCCAACCTCTCAGTCTCGCATCCGCTCGACAGCTCTCCTGGCAGGAGAGCCCTTGGCAAAGAGGTTTCGTTTTCGATGAAACTGATTTGCGTTTGCTGGAAAACGTCACGGAATGCCAAAGCCTCCCCTACTAGGAGAGGTGGCATCGAGCGTGAGCGAAGATGACGGAGAGGTTGTACAGAGCAGCACCTGCGTTATTCCGCTCACTCTAAAGGCGTCCTTTGTCCAACCTCTCAGACGCCTGCGGCGCCAGCTCCCCTGGCAGGGGAGCCCTTGGCAAAGAGGTTTCGTTTTCGATGAAACTGATTTGGTTTTGCTGGAAAACGCGACGGAATGCCAAAGCCTCCCCTGACAGGAGAGGTGGCATTGAGCGTGAGCGAAGATGACGGAGAGGTTTTGCAGCGTTTCCGGGAGTCCCGGAAACGGATGAAATTCCAGAAACTCCCGCGAACTCAACCGATATAGTAATACTTATTTATCCGACCCGTGTCTGTTTCGCACGGGTTAGCAGACACAAATTTGTAACTTTTTGTTGGTGGAGTGCACAAACTTTGGGGGGATTATATTGGGCAATCTCTACAAGAAATGGCTGATTTTGGATAGAAACAGACGCAAATTCCGTTTTTGTGTCCATTTGGACACTTGCATGGACAAGGCCAAATTTGGTAAAATAACACCAGTGAAAGGGCCGGGCGGCCAGGCGGAAAAATCAGCGCCCCGCCACCGAATGACACCTTTTGCATCCCGGGCTGTGTAGGATAGTACCAGCAGCCGGGAACACCCCGCGAAACTGAAAACTTTGGCAAACCTGGCGTGAGCCGGGGACGCAAAGCTTGGAGTCTTTTGTGCTGGCATTCCCCGGAGGGAAACGCCAGAAAACCAGAAGATAGTTCGGCTGCATTCAACACCGCTGTGACAGGCGGGGTGTGGATGCGGCCTTTTTTGTTGCGAGGCATCGGGAATGGACACGACCCCGGACTCTATCCCAAAGGAGGGCATGAAAAATGCGTAAAAATCTTGCAAAACACACGGCGAAAAAGCTTCCGCTGGCCAAACGGGTGCTTGCGTTGTGCTTCGCGCTGATTTTCGTGTGCAGCTGTCTGCTGCCCGCCTTTGCAAACGGCACGGGCGAGGGGCTTGACACGCCGGGCACCGAAGTAGTGGAGGCCGCCGACCCCGGCACGGAGCCGGAACCCATGGATCTCTACGACGAGCCCGAGGCGCTGGACGATGACTTCGCCGTGGCGGACGAGCCCGAGGCGCTGGATGATGACTTCGGCATGGGCGACGAGCCGCGGCACAGGGCGATGAGGTGGAAAAACCCGTCGTGGATGACGAGCCCGCAGCCATGGACGATCAGGTGGAAAAACCCGTCGTGGACGACGAGCCCGCAGCCATGGACAATGAGGTGGAAAAACCCGTCGAGGGCGACGAGCCCCCCGTGGCCGATGACACCCATGCCAAAGAGGGCGCGACGAAGACCACCACCGACGCAAGCGGCAACACCGTCTATGAGTACGACACCAGCGGCACGACGTTCCCCGATGACGACGCGGCCGCGCTCCCCGATGGCGACCAGATGCAGGTGGACGCGGCGTTCTCCATCCCCACCAACATCTACCACTTCTGGCTCAAGAAGATGAGCAGCTACGACCTCGCGGACATCGCCGACGCCGCCAAGACCGCTGAAATGACCGTGGAACAGTATCTGGCCATGTACGGCACCGAGAAAGGCTGCTACCACATCATGACCGCCGCCGACGGCGCGAACCTGAAAGATTATCAGTTCGCGGACCCCACCTCCAACGATGACCCCGAGGGCAACAGCCGCGCCTTTGCAGGCTGGTACTATACCGACGATCTGGGCGACGAGCAGAAGTTCGTGTTTGACGAGTTCCTGTACATTTCCGAGGGCACGACCGTGGAAGTCTACGCGAAGTGGAAGAAGCCGGAAGCTACCAAGAGCGTTACGCTTGACGGCCAGACCATCAGCTTCAAAGTAGAGGGTGCAACAACGCTGAATGTTGAGACGCTGGATGCAGATACTCAGGACAAATTGTTAAATGAGCTTGTGCAAAAGGTTGACTCAGAAGAGTATAACACCCTTTATACATTCAATATCAGCCCCAAAGATGAGGGCGGTCTTGAGCTTGAGCAGACCAGCAAAGTTACCATTTCCGGTCTGGACCTCACCTCGGCGGCAGACGTAAAAGTCTTCCATCAGGGCGCTGATCTGGAAGAGCTGAAAGTGAATGTTACCAGCGATGGTGACTTGACTTTCACGACCAACGGCTTCTCTCCGTTTGCAATTCTGGTTGCAGACCTGTCCAAAGCAAATGACAGTGATAGCAGCGATGCAGATGACCGGATGGCAGAATTGGCAAATGAAGATAAAGCATATACGGTCTATAGTGATGGCAGTAACATTGAAATGCCGTTGAATGGAACGTATACGATAACAGGAAAAGCATATTATCCGAATTTTTATACAAACTATCATACTTGGACGATTGAGTCTGGCGATGATGTGGTATCTTTCACCTCGGAGAAAAATATTCAGAATCCGACAATTAAAGGTAAGTCTGTAGGTACGGCAAAACTCAAACACACTTACTATATTTATTACGGCAATCGAAAGTACGATTTTGATGCTCAGGAGTTTACCATCAATGTAACTAAGTTTGAAGATAAGTACAGTGGCAGTGCTTATATCTACTTCTTGAAATTGCCTACTGGCGACCCGATGAACAATGACACAGGCGAGTGGGCACCTACGGCAAATCAGAGTAAGCTGGAAGCAAAAATCAGTACGGCAGGTGCTACTTGGACGAATGGCTACACTAATGATAACAGTGCAATTCCGAACAAAAATATTGTAACAGGAAACGGCCAGATTCTGACAAATTATATCACTTCGTGGCCAGATGGAAGCACAGGAACGACCTGGACGGTGAAAAAGGATGATCTGACTACAGGAGGTTACTTTACATCGATCTGGAACGAGATAAGCAAAAACTACATTGAATCCA
This sequence comes from Faecalibacterium sp. OF04-11AC, assembly GCF_003460645.1. Lineage (NCBI taxonomy): Bacteria > Bacillati > Bacillota > Clostridia > Eubacteriales > Oscillospiraceae > Faecalibacterium > Faecalibacterium sp. OF04-11AC. The sequence goes on from NZ_QTVP01000024.1 coordinate 3,280, forward strand.
TAAAAAATGACACGGGTATCAATGACCTGACAGTAGGTGATATTACTGAGATCGTCCTGACGCCCCGAAAGATTTCTCGTAATAACGGTGGAAATCAGAACTATCATATCGATTGCGCAATCAGCGTTGTTACCAAGAAAGCCTTTACCGCGAAGTTCATGGTAAAAGACCCGACGAAAGGAGAAGAAAAGTGGTCGCAGGTCGATTCCGGGAACTACAAAGAGGGCGAAGCTGTTATCAAGACTACGGCTGTAGAGATTGGAGCAACAAAAACTGTTGAAGGCGTGAGGTATAAGCTGAAAGGCTGGTACACGGAAGACCCGCTGGGAGATATCAATGTTCACGGTCCATTGATTGAAGACAATGAATGGCTGAAACGGGGAACAAACGATTATGGATATCTGACAACGAGCACGGATGCGGTCCGTGAGGATGGCACAGTTTATTTCTACGCTGTATGGGAACCTGAGACACAGAAGCCGATTCGGACGATCACGAAAAAGGTGGAAGGTCTGTTTGGTGACCGTAGCAAGCAGTTCAGAATCGTAGTAACAGGCCCGAATGACTTCCGTCAGGAATTTACTCTGGCACATGGGGAGCCTGGAACGCTGAATAATTTGATGGTTCAGGTCGGAGACGTCATTACCATTACGGAATATGATGCAAGCGATTATGATACCACAGCTCAGATCTACTACCCGAACACTTCTAACGGATTGCTTCGAGCCAATGGACAGGAGTTCACAGGCGAAAACGAAAAAACTACTACGATTACCATCACGGATGATATGATCGATCTGGACGAGATCAATATCACTGTTACCAACGAAAAGGACGCCCAGGTTGACAACGGTGTCCTCCTCGACACCCTCCCCTACATCCTGATCCTCGTGGTCGTCGTGGGCGGCGGCGTGCTGCTCTTCCTCCGGAAACGGAAGAACGACGACGATGAATAAGCCAACTTCCAAGCCAAATAAAATCACGAAAGGAGGTGGATGGATGGCAAAAGAAAAAGCCAAAGGAGGCCCGCAGCCCGCACAGCGCCTGCCCGGCGCGGAGGATGCCTGCATCAGCCAGGAGCAGCTGGAGATCGTGGAATGGTACCGCAAGGTGAAGTTCCGCAAGAACCTGCTCGGCGGCGTGGATGAAGTGCAGATGTGGAAGAAGCTGGAGGAGCTCTACGGCCTGTACGAAAACGCCATCCGGGCCGAGAGAGCAAGGTATAACGCCCTGCTGGAAGCCCATACACCTCCCGGAGAGAACCTTGAGGAGGGATGTTGATGGCGAAAGCCGCAAAAACACTCCCTCCGCAAGACCCGCTCACGGCAGGGCGCAGAGCCCTGCACAAGCGGCGCAACGCCGCGCAGGACCGCCGGGACGCGCTCAGTTTACTGGGCCGGGTGGTGGTGCTGGCGGCAGCCGCGTGGGTGCTGTTCACGCAGGTGTTCCTGCTGACACAGGCCTCCGGCAACAGCATGTTCCCCGCCGTCAAGGACGGCGACCTGCTGATCGCATACCGGCTGCAGGGCACTTACGCCAAGAACGACGTGGTGCTCTATGAGCAGGACGGCAAGCTCCGGGTGGGCCGTGTCCTGGGCCGCGAGAACGACCTCATCGCACTGGACGATTCGGGAACGCTGATCGTCAACGGCTCGGCCCAGAGCGGCGAGATCCTTTACCCCACCTACGCGAAAGACACCCTCGAGTACCCCTACACCGTCCCTGCGGACAGCGTCTTCATCTTGGGAGACTACCGCACGCAATCCGAGGACAGCCGGGATTTTGGCCCGGTGGCCCTCACCGACGTCAAAGCAAAGGTGATCACCCTGCTGCGGCGGCGGAGCTTGTAAGTTCTTGAAAACATTGATATAATATTTAGGAGGAATCCACATGAAACTCAACACTGCGAAAAAACTGACCGCCGGCGCTCTGGCACTGTCCATGATGTTCGCAATGGCAACTCCGATGGCATTTGCGGCTAAGGGCGATGAAGATGAGCCTACTGTGAAGATTAGCAAGACCTACAATCTGGAAGGCGATGGCACTAGCCCGGCTGAGACATTCTATCTGTATCAGGAGGGCGATGGTGTAGTTGTCGATGGCGATGCAGGTTCTGCACCGGCACTGGAAAGATTGGACGGCAATGAGTCAGCTTACGTTGCAAAGGTTGTCTACGATGAGGGCGCAGCGGGCAACGACAGCAAAGAAACACAGGAATTTGAAATTACACTGCCGTCTTATGACCATGTTGGTGTTTATGAGTATACTTTGAAAGAGAAAGCAGGTACTACTGCTGGTGTTACTTACCGTACTGCAGAGATTAAGCTGATTGTCACGGTTATCAATAAGGCAGATGGCACCATCCGTGTGGCAGGTGTCCATACTGAAGCGAAGAATGCTGAGGGAAAATGGGAGGCTTCGAACAAGTCTGACTCCTTTGACGACAATACCTATTCTGCTGGTTCTCTGAATGTTGACAAGACTGTTGATGGCAGCTTGGGCGACAAGAACAAGGCCTTTAAATTCACAGTTACTTTGGTTGGCGAAGAGGGCAAGACCTACAATCAGGGCGGTTACGAAATCGTCGGTGGTATTAACAAGAGTGAGACTGAGAAGTCCGCAACTTCCATTAAGGTTGGTGAGTCCGCAACTGTTTACCTGAAAGATGCAAGCAAAATTGAAATCAAGAACCTGCCTTATGGTGTGACCTTTACCGTTGAGGAAGATGATTACACTGATGACAGCCCGGCAAATGGCTATACCACCACTTATAAAGTTAATGAGGGCAGTGTTGTGACTAGCCGTACTACCAGCGGCACTGATAAGATCGCTAGTGCAGACGAGAACGTCTCGTATACCAACAAAAAAGGCGATGGCAACATCGACACCGGCGTCATCCTCGACAATGCTCCTTACATCCTGATGCTGGCTGTTGTGGCTGGTGGTGCTATGATGCTGGTCATCAAGAAGCGCCGCGAGGAAGAGTAATTGAACACTCTCTCCGCAAACACTTTTAAGAGCCTCTGGCGATAACAGCAGACCTTGCGGAATGCCAAAGGCTCTCCTACTAGGAGAGCTGTCGAGCGGATGCGAGACTGAGAGGTTGGACAAAGGACGCCTTTCGGCCAAGCGGAACAACGCAGGTGCTGCTCCGTACAACCTCTCCGTCACGGCTTCGCCGTGCCACCTCCCCTAGTAGGGGAGGCTCTGGCGAAGAGGTGACGCTCGTAACCGGACTCGCAATTCTCTGAACAAGAACCAACATCGCAAGCTGACTGGAGGTGGGCTGTATCACTTGGCAACGTGTAGCGCTGCGGACAGCCGACTTCCTGATCAGCGCGGTGGTGGTGCTGTTCCTCCTCACGGCGGGCGCTTACTCCGCTTACGCGCTGTGGGATAACAACCAGGTCTATGCCGCCGTGGATAACGTGCAGGGCGAGCTGCTGCAGTTCAAGCCTGCCGCCGATGGCGAGAACGGCGCCTCCTTTGAGGAGCTGCTGGCCATCAACTCGGACGTGAAAGCCTGGCTCACCCTGGACAACACCGCCATTGATTACCCTGTGGTGCAGGGCGAGAACAATTTCAGCTACATCAACACCGATGTCTACGGCGACTTTGCACTGGCCGGCAGCATCTTCCTGGATTCCGATTGTGATGGCAGCTTCCACGATCCGTATTCGCTGCTGTACGGCCACCACATGGAAAACAGCAAGATGTTTGGAGATCTTGACCTGTACAAGGATGAGACGTTCTTCAACGAGAACACCACCGGCACGCTGGTCCTGCCCGACCGCACCTACCACTTACAAATTTTCGCCTGTCTGCTGGTGCCCGCGTCCGAGGATGCCATCTTCGACGTGAACCAGTGGGACGCAAACCTGAACGGTCTGCTCGATTTCGCACAGGAGAACGCGCTGCACCTGCACTCTGACACGCTGGACACCGTCCGGGCGCGGGAGGGGGCACAGGTGCTGGCCATGTCCACCTGTTCCACTGAGTTTACCGATGCAAGAACCATTCTTCTGGCGTGGATGACAACGCCGGAGCAGTAAAGGAGGGGATGAAATGAAGATCCGAAAATTCGCGGCGGCGCTGCTGGCGCTGGTGCTTTGCCTGAGCCTGAGCCTGCCCGCGGCCTTTGCGGCAACGGAACAGCGCGTGGAGCTGAAAAACCTGACGGTCAACGTCAAGTGCACGGGCAATGCCATCCCCGACGAGCAGCTCACCATCCGCCTGACCCCCCGCAAAAAAGCCCCCATGCCCGGCGATGCCGCCGCACTGGAAGCGTTCGTCAACACGGCGGACTGCACCCGTTCCAACGGTTATATGACCACCGCCACATTCCCGGAGACATTCGTCTTCACGGCCCCCGGTACCTATGAGTACGAGGTGGCCCAGCGGAAAGGCGGCTCCCTCAACGGCACTTACGACACCCGCACCATGGTGCTCCGTGTCACCGTGAGCTGGAGCGGCGACACGCTGGTGGCCGTGGCCAAGGTCTATGAGGCCGACCAGTCCTCCAATGACAAGGAAGACAGCATCCTGTTCAACAACACGTTCAACAACTCCGCCCCGGACGACCCGTACGATCCGCCGTACAATCCGCCGTATATCCCGGATATCCCCTACACCCCGGACCCGAAGCCCACGCCTGTGGTGCCTGCCCCGGAGACCCCGGTGAACCCGCCGGTCCTGGACGCGCGGCCGGATACCACCCCCACGGTGCCCGCGGTGCCCGTCGCGGAAACGCCCGTCAATCCTCCGGTGGCTGACGCGCGTGCCCCCAAGCTGATCCAGACCGGACAGCTCAACTGGCCCGTGCCGGTTTTGGCAGGGCTGGGCACCCTGTTCCTGGCGGCTGGCGTGATCCTCCTCACCAAGAAGAAAGAGGATGACAATGCGTAAAGCATCCCCGGGCGTCCTCTGTGTCCTGCTGGGAGTCGTCTTGCTGCTGGCGGCGCTGGGCCTCTACGGCTACAACCGCTGGGAGGACGCCCAGGCCGGCGCGGAAGCCCAGACCGTCGTACAGGATCTACAGGAAAAAGTCGTTGAACAAACGCAGAGCGCGGCCTCGGCTCCCGCCATCGACTACAGCTCCCTTGACCCGGAGCTGCCCGTGGTGGAGCTGGACGGCTACGAATATGTGGGCACTGTCTCCATCCCCGCCATTGGCATCGACCTGCCGGTGATGAGCGAGTGGAGCTACCCCAAACTCAAAATTTCCCCCTGCCGCCAGTTCGGCTCCTCCCGCACCGATGATCTCGTCATCGCGGCGCACAACTACGAGTCGCATTTCGGCAAGATCGGCACCCTCGCCCTAGGCGATGAGATCCGTTTCACCGACATGGACGGCATCGAGAACCACTACACGGTTTCTGCCATTGAAGTCCACGACCCCACCGATGTGGAGGCCGTGGAACACAGCGGCCACGATCTGGTGCTGTACACCTGCACCTACGGTGGCAAGACCCGCATCGTTGTCTTCTGTGACAGAAGCGATTGAAGACATTCTCGGATTCCATTCCCGCACCCCCGCACCGGAGACGCCCGGTGTGGGGGATTTGTTTTTGTGGGGACGAAACCTCTCCGTCATCTTCGCTTCGCTCGATGCCACCTCCCCTAGTAGGGGAGGCTTTGGCATTCCGTGACGTTTTCCAGCGAACGCAAATCAGTTTCACCGAAAACGAAACCTCTTTGCCAAGGGCTTCCCTGGTAGGAAAGACTCCCCGGCCGGGGGAGGTGGCACGCAAGTGCCGAAAGGGGAACGGCTGTCGAGCGGATGCGAGACTGAGAGGTTCATATTGCACCCCCTCCCCACATATACTGTACGGACACAACCAAATGGGTGGGAGGGAACGGTATATGTTTGTGGTAACGCTGAAAAAGGCCGGGCTCAAAAAGGTGGGCGTCGGCGTGCTATGCTGTGCGCTGGTGGTATTCAGCGCGATGCTGGGGCGGTACATCAGCGGGCGGAGCGTCATGGCGGCCGCCGCGGCCAGCGGCAACAAGATCGAGAGCGCCCAGGACATCCAGACCTGGTTCACCGGCTATGGGCTGGACGTGGACGCGGCCACCATCGCCGCCGATAAGGTCAAGATCCCCCGCAGGTGGGACGACAGCTTTTCGGCATTCAACGGGGTGGTGCAGCAGAGCGGCATGGACCTGACCCGCTACAAGGGCAAGACCGTGGAAAAATGGACGGCCCTGCTGCCCGCCGTGAGCAAGGGCGACACCATGAGCTATGGCGTGCTGCTGGTGTACAAGAAAAAGGCCATCGGGGCCTACCTGCTGGAGAAGCCTCCGGCGTCGTCACCGGCCTGAAAGACGCCCAGACCGCTATGGCCATGCAGGAGGCCACGGAAGTCTCGGGAGAAGATTTCAGCGGCGATTGGGGCGAGCGCCATGACGAGGAGCTCGGCGCCTCCGGGCAGGCCATGGAGACCTCGGGCGAGGATTTCAGCGGGGACTGGGGCGAGCGCCATGACGAGGAGCTGAACGCCTCCGGCCAGAGCCAGCAGACCTCCGGCGAACCCGAGACGCCTCTGCCGGAAGCGGCCCGCTATACGGACCTCCCGCTGGACGCCGAGGGGTACCCTGTCGAGTGAGTGGGAAAGTGAACAAAAGTCTTTCCCAAAAGCAGAAAATTGTGCAATGATGGTACTTTTGAGGCAAGATTATGTTCAATTATACCAAAATTTTCGCGGAAAAATCGGCAATATGAAAGGGTGCAAAAAGAACGACTAAGGTTTATAATAAGAATAGTAACATCCCGCAATAAACCAGGGCTTTTATTGCAGACGGGGCCGCGCGGCTGGCCCGTTCCGTGGATGGATAAGTAAGGAGAAAATGATTATGAAAGAATTCCAGTATACCGTTAAGGATGCATGCGGCATCCACGCACGCCCCGCCGGCCTGCTCGTGAAGCTGGTCAAGGGCTACGCAAGCACCGCCACCCTTGAAAAGGGCGGCAAGACCTGCGACCTGCGCAAGCTGATGGCTCTGATGGGCATGGGCGTCAAGCAGGGCGATACCGTCACCGTCAAGGTGGAGGGCGACGATGAGGCCGCTGCCGCAGAGGCGATCCAGAAGTTCCTGAGCGAGAACGTCTGATCGCGTGTAATGTCGTGATGAGAAGCCCTCGCGGGAGACTGCGGGGGCTTTTTCGTTCCCAGACGCAAGAGATTTGAGTGATAAGGAGAAATGAACGATGCAGGTGGGTACCGGTAAAAGCATTCTGAACGGCATTGCCATTGGCAAGCTGAAACTCTACAAGAAAAAGAACACGGCCATCTCGGCGGCCGAAGTGGCCGACGCCGCCGCGGAGGTCGAGCGTTTTGAGGACGCCCGGGCCAAGGCTATCGACCAGCAGACCGCCCTGTACGAGAAAGCCCTTGCCGAGGCAGGCGAGGACATCGCCGAAGTGTTCAACATCCACGCCATGATGCTGGATGATGACGACTTCGTGGACGCCATCAAGGAGATCATCAACGGCCAGCGCCGCTGCGCCGAGTATGCCGTCAAGACGGCAGGCGACAACCAGGCCGCCGTGTTTGCCGCCATGGACGACCCCTATCTGCAGGCCCGCAGCGCCGATGTCATCGACATCGCGCAGGCCATGCTGGACATTTTGCAGGGGGTGGACAACGCCAGCCTGCAGGGCACCGAGCCCAGTATCCTTGTGGCGGACGACCTGGCCCCCTCGGAGACGGTCCGGATGGACAAGAGCCTGCTGCTGGGCTTCATCACCCGGGAGGGCAGCTCCAACAGCCACACGGCCATCCTGGCCCGCAGCATGAACATCCCCGCCCTGATCCAGTGCAAGGATATCCAGGACGACTGGGACGGCAAGATGGCCGTGGTGGACGGCTACAACGCCTGCGTGTATGTGGACCCCACCCCCGACCTGCTCCAGAGCCTCCGCGCCCGCCAGAAAGAGGATCAGAAAAAGCAGGTCCTGCTGCAGGAGCTCAAGGGCAAGCCCAACACCACGCTGGACGGCAAGACCATCAACGTGTATGCAAACATCGGCGGCATGGGCGATGTGGGTGCCGTGCAGCAGAACGACGCCGGCGGCGTCGGCCTGTTCCGGACAGAATTCGTCTACCTCAACTGCAAGGACTATCCCACCGAGGATTACCAGTTTGAGGCGTACAAGCAGGTGGTGGAGAGCCTGGCCCCCAAGAAAGTAGTCGTCCGCACCTGTGACATCGGCGCGGACAAGACCGTGGACTATATGCAGCTGGACCACGAGGACAACCCCGCTCTGGGCTACCGCGCCATCCGCATCTGCCTGACCCGGAAAGACTTCTTCAAGACCCAGCTGCGGGCCTTGCTGCGGGCTTCCGCTTACGGCAACATGAGCATCATGTTCCCCATGATCACCAGCCTGCGGGAGCTGCAGGACGCCAAGGCCGTGCTGAACGAGTGCCGCGCGGAGCTCACCGCCGAGGGCGTCAAGTTTGACCAGAACCTCGAAGTGGGTACCATGATCGAGACCCCCGCCGCCGTCCTCATTGCGGACGATCTGGCCGAGGAGTGCGATTTCTTCTCCATCGGCACCAACGACCTCACCCAGTACACCTGCGCGCTGGACCGCCAGAACGCAAAGCTGGAGCCGTTCTTTGACCCGCATCACCCCGCCGTCCTCAAGGCCATCCGGATGACCATTGAAGCAGGTCACCGCCACAATATCTGGGTGGGCATCTGCGGCGAGCTGGGCGCGGATACCGCCCTGACCGAAACATTCCTCCGCATGGGCGTGGATGAGCTCTCGATGAACGCCAAGAGCATCCTGCCCGTCCGCAAGATCGTCCGCAGCCTCGATCTGAGCAAGCCCTCGGCCAAGCAGGTCTGAGCCCCCCTGAAACCAAAAACTTCCACCCCCCGGTGAGGCATTCCCGCCCCGCCGGGGGGATTGTTATCTGGGGGATCTGGCTTAAGGAGAAGAAAATTCGCAAAAACACTTTAAAACCGTGAAGTGCTGTGCTATACTGAACAAGACGTGGCTGCTGCGGCAGCCGGGAGGTACGATATGACTCAATTTCTGATCCGCTGCTTCATCAAGCGCCCGGATGATGTGAAAGACGCCGCTGTCCGCACGGCCTACGGCAATCTGGCCAGTCTGGTGGGCATGGCTTGCAATCTTCTACTCTGCATCGGCAAGCTGCTGGCAGGCACCCTGTTTGGCTCCATCGCCATCATGGCGGACGCCTGAACAACCTGTCGGATGCCTCGTCCAATGTGGTCAGCCTCATTGGCTTCCGGCTGGCGGCCAAGGCCCCGGATGCGGAGCACCCCTACGGCCACGCCCGGTACGAGTATCTGGCGGGCCTCGTGGTCAGCGTCACCATTCTGGCCATCGGCCTCTCGCTGCTGAAAGAATCGGCTCTGAAAGTGCTCCACCCCACGCCGGTGGCGTTCAGCTGGCTCAGCATCGGGGTGCTGGCGGCGTCCATCCTCGTCAAGCTCTGGTTGAGCGGCTTCAACCGCGCCGTGGGCAAAAAGATCAACTCGGAGACCCTGATGGCTACCGCCGCCGACAGCCGCAACGATGTGCTGACCACCGGAGCGGTCCTCCTTTCCACCATCCTGTGCAGCCTGACGGGCTACGGCATCATGGATGGCATTATGGGCGTGGGCGTGGCGGCGTTCATCCTCTGGTCCGGATGGGGCCTGGTGATGGATACCCTGAGCCCGCTGCTGGGCGAGAGCCCCAGCCCCGAGCTGGTGGAGCACATTGAGCGGACCGTCATGAGCTATCCCGGGGTACTGGGCGTGCATGACCTCATGGTCCACGATTACGGCCCCGGGCACCAGTTCGCCTCCCTGCATGTGGAGTTCCCGGCCGAGACCGACCCGCTGACGGCCCATGACGTCATCGACAACATCGAGAACGACTTTCTCAAAAAAGACCGGCTGCAGGTCACCATCCATTACGACCCCATCGTCACGGCGGACGCGTCGGTGGGGGTGCTGCGGGCCCGTTTGAAGGAACATGCCCGCCAGCTGGACCCGCGGCTCTCCATCCACGATCTGCGGATCGTGCCGGGGGACAGCCACACCAATGTTCTGTTTGATCTGGTGTTCCCGGCGGGATACACCGGGGACATCGACCAGATGCTGGCAAAGATGTGCCAGTTCGTCAAAGAGCAGGACCCGAAATACTGCTGCGTCGTCAAGGTAGAGCAGAGCTATGCGTCTGCACTGCCGGACAAGAAATAAAAGAGATCCGAAAAGCGAGAGGGGAATCATGATGCTGAACGAAACCTACCGCGCGATGCTGGCCCACAAGAGCGTGATCCGTGAGACCTTTATGTACGGCAAACAGCGGGCTGCCGAGATCGGCTATGAGAACGTGTTTGACTACTCGCTGGGCAACCCCAGCGTGCCCTGCCCGCCGCGGTTTACGGCGGCCATGCAGGACCTGCTGGCCACGGAGGAGCCCATTGCCCTCCACGGCTACTGCCCCAGCCAGGGCGACCCGGGGTTTCGCACCGCCGCGGCAGCCCATCTGGCCAAAACGTTCGGCCTGCCCTATGAGCAGAAGCATATTTTCCCCACCACGGGTGCCGCGGGCGCCATTGCCCACGCCATCCGCGCCGTGACCAAGCCCGGCGACGAGGTGCTGACGTTCGCACCCTATTTTTCGGAGTACGGGCCTACGTCCGGGGAACGGGTGCCGTGCTGAAAGTGGTGCCGCCCCAGCCGCCCACATTCCAGCCCAATCTGGACGCCTTTGAGGAGATGCTGACCGAGAATGTCACCTGCATCCTCATCAACACCCCCAACAACCCCACGGGCGTGGTTTACTCGGCGGAGACCCTGACCCGGCTGGCCGAGATCCTGACCGCCAAGAGCAAGGAGTACGGCCACAACATCTTCCTCGTCAGCGACGAGCCTTACCGGGACATCGTTTTTGACGGCAAGACCGTGCCTTACCCGGCGGCATTCTACCCCCACACCCTGACCTGCCTCTCGTTCTCCAAGACGCTGAGCCTGCCCGGCGAGCGTCTGGGCTATGTGGCGGTCAACCCGGCCTGCGAGGGGGCGGACATCCTGGTGGACATTCTGGCCCAGATCTCCCGCTTTACGGGCCACAACTGCCCGCCCAGCATCATCCAGAAAGCCGTCAGCCGCTGCCTGGATGCCACCAGCGACCTCTCCGTCTACGAGACCAACAGGAACCTGTTGTACGACAAACTCACCGAGCTGGGCTTTGAGGTGGAGCGCCCCGGCGGCACGTTCTACATCTTTCCCAAGGCGCTGGAAGAAGACGCCAACGCGTTCTGCATGAAAGCCCGGGAGTTTGACCTGTTGCTGGTGCCCAGCGATACGTTTGGTGTCAAGGGCTATGTGCGCTTTGCCTACTGCATCGACACCGAGAAAGTCAAGCGGAGCCTGCCCGCCCTCGAAAAGCTGGCGGCAGCATACCGCAAGTAACTGCAAACGCTTTGATCCAAAATAAAACCTCTCAGGCCGCGCTTTGGCGCGTCCAGCTCTCCTGTCAGGGGAGCCCAATAGAGGAAACAGGAGGGCAAAATGCAGCACCCACTTTCCGAATACCCCCGCCCGGCGCTGCGGCGGGACAGCTTTGAGTCCCTGAACGGCCCGTGGCAATACGCGTTTACCAAGGCGGCACAGTTCCCCACGGCGTGGGATGGGACCATCCGGGTGCCCTACTCGCCCGAGGCTCCGGCTTCCGGAGTGGGGCGGACGCTGCAGCCCGGGGAGTGGCTCCACTACCACCGCGGCTTTACGCCCCCGGCGGGGCAGGGCGGACGGGTGCTGCTCCACTTCGGAGCGGTGGACTACGCCTGCGCCGTGGAGGTCAACGGCCATCTGGCCGGCGGCCACAGGGGCGGCTACTGGCCCTTTACGCTGGACATCACCGATTATTTGCGGCCGGGCCGCAACACCCTCTGGGTGGCCGTGCAGGACCCCACCGGGAATGGCACCCAGGCCCGGGGCAAGCAGACCCTGACCCCCGGCGGGATGTTCTACCATGCCCAGAGCGGCATCTGGCAGACCGTCTGGCTGGAGCGGGTGCCGGACAATTACATTACGGAGCTGACTGTCACCCCGGACTACGATGCCCGGACCGTGACGGTAAAAGCCCACACGGCCCAGCCGGCGGGGCAAAAAACCTCTGGCTGTGGTGCGGGCCGGGGGCGTGACCATTGCCGAGGACTGGGGCGGCGACGAGGCCGACCAGGACGGCGAGGTGACGCTGAACATCCCGGAGGAACATTTCTTTCCGTGGAGTCCGGACAGCCCGTTCCTCTACGACCTGACCGTGGGTACCACCCAGGGGGACGAAGACGGTTTTGATACCGTGCACAGTTATTTTGCCCTCCGCAAATGGAGCTGTGAGCCGGACGCGAAAGGCATCCTGCGCTTCTGCCTCAACGGAAAGCCCATCCTCCTCAACGGCCTGCTGGACCAGGGCTACTGGCCAGAGGGGCTGTATACCCCGCCCTCGGACGCGGCGGTGGTGCACGAGCTGGAGCAGGTCAAGGAGCTGGGCTTCAACCTGCTGCGCAAGCACGCCAAGATCGAGCCGCAGCGGTGGTACTACCACTGCGATAAGCTGGGCCTCATCGTCTGGCAGGATATGGTGAACGGCGGCGGGAAGATGAACCAGTGGTACGTCACCTACCTGACCAACGCCCTGCTGCCCCTGCTCCGCCATACACCCGACGCAAAGCCCCTGTGGGGGCTGCTGGGGCGCGAGACGGAAGCCAGCCGGGAAAGTTATCAGACCGAATTAAAAGCCACTGTAGAGGCTCTGCGGTGCCACCCCTGCATCGGGTGCTGGGTGCCGTTCAACGAGGGGTGGGGGCAGTTTGATGCCCGCGCCGCCACGGCGGCCCTCCGGGCGCTGGATGACACCCGCCTGATCGACGAAGCCAGCGGCTGGTACGACCAGGGCGGGGGAGATGTGGACTCCCGCCACAATTACTTCTACCCGCTCCGCATCCGGCCCGGCGGGCGGACGGTGGCCCTGAGCGAGTACGGCGGCATTGCCTGGCCCATGCCCGGCCACGAACCGCCCGGCAAGACCTACGGCTACGGCACCGCCAAAGACAAAGCCGACCTGACCAAACGCTATAAAATGCTGCAATGGAAGACCATTCTGCCCCAGCTGGGCGGGGCCTCTCGGCGCTGGTGTACACCCAGCTGACCGACGTGGAGGACGAGGTGAACGGCCTGTTTACCTACGACCGCGCGGCCCTCAAGCCGGAGGCCGCTGCCGTCCGCTCCTGCAATGCGGCGCTGGCGGCGGAGTTTGCAAAGGTGACTGCAAAATAAGAGAGCAAAAACAGCGCCCTGCTCTGGAGAAGCTTCTCCGGGCAGGGCGCTGTTGTGCTTTTACGGAACTTATTTGTTGACGATCTTGGTCATGGGCAGTTTGTTCATGGCCGAGGTGTCGAGGTGGTTCTCCAGGGAGGCACCGTAATCACTCAGTGCGGTCTTCAGCTCACTGGTCTTCATGTCGGTGATGACCTGATCCCGCAGGTCGTCCAGCGAGGCAACGCTCAGCGGGTCCACTCGCAGGGCCAGCATCATGGCATAGCTGGAATACTGCACGGCGGCCGCCTGCCCGTAGGCAAGGTTCCGGATGGTATCGGCGGAACCGCTCTGGGTGAACGTGGAGTCCAGCGTGGAGGAGCCAGCAGCTCGGTCTGGGGGCTGGTGTTGTCGGCTGTGCCGCCCAGCACAGCGTAGATGTCCGGCAGCGCGGCCTGAGCGGCGGCGTTCAGGGCACTGACCTGCTCCGAAGCACTCTCATTGGAGGCCAGATTGACGGCCGTGGCGGCCTGCTGGGCCAGCGTGAGCATCTGGCTTTCTGGTCGTCATCCGCAAAGGCATAGGTGCTGGTGTTGTAGAGCGGGACAACGTAATAAGCCAGTTCCACCATGTTGTTTTCCAGATGCTCCGTCAGGTCGGCGTCCGAGACGGGGGTCTCGCCGCCGTTGCCATAAACGAGGGTCAGCAGGTCGTTGCTCTTGAGCAGGATGCGCTCAAAGTGCTGCACGGTCTCCAGCCCGATGCCGTTGGCCTTGTAGGTATCGCCGTACTGGTCCATCAGCTGCTGGGCGTAGCTGTCGGCCTGCTGTTCCTCTTCGGCGGTCAGCTGGCCGCCCAGCTCGTCAAAGCGCAGCTCAGTGGCGGCGTAGGTCTGCAGGTTCTCCAGCGTTTTCCGGGCGACATAATCGCTGACGGTGGCCGTCTCGCCGCTGTCGCTGTCCACGGTGATAGTCTGCTTCAAAAAAGCTTTCACGTTGGAGGCGTCCTGGTCGGAGGAAGCGAGGTCGGCGGCTTTCTGGTAGGCGTCGTACTGGGCCAGCAGATACAGGCCGGAGGAGATCTCGTAATCGCCGAGGGAACCCACGGTGTCCGGGGTGGAGATGACACAGCCTGCCAGGCTGACCACCAGGGCCAGCGCACAGACCAGTGCAAGAAGTTTCTGTTTCATAGTTGGTTGCTCCTGAAATTTATTTTTGGTTTTTCACAGGCTTGGGCTCGTTTAAAATCTCGCCCATGGCCTTGAGAATGCTTTGCAGCAGCTCCAGCGGCTTTTCGTCGGGCTGGAGGGTGACAGAGAGGTAGGGCTTGGCCCCGGCCCCTGCCGTGACCCGGCCGTTGAACGCGATGAGCAGGCCCCGGATCATGCCAAGGTCCAGCTCCTCCACCTGCAGCAGCAGGGTGTCTTTCTTCTGGGTGACCTCGTACACGCCCACGGCGGCGGCCTGCACCCGGACGAGGGAGACATTGACCAGATCGCTGACCGAGGGAGGCGGGTCGCCGTAGCGGTCGATGAGCTCGTCCAGCACATCGGCGGCGTCCTCGGGGGTCTGGATGGCGGCAATGCGTTTGTAGGCTTCGATGCGGCCCGGCCCATCCGCGATATACTTTTCGGGGATGAACGCGTCCACCCGCAGGTCCACCAGGCACTCGCTCTTGTCCCGCTGGAGCGGTTCGCCCTTGGCCCGGGCGATGGCCTGGTTGAGCATCTTGACATAGAGGTCATAGCCCACGGCCTCCATGTGGCCGTGCTGGCTGTGGCCCAGCAGGCTGCCCGCACCGCGAATTTGCAGATCCCGCATGGCGATGCGGAAACCGGAGCCGAACGCCGTGAACTCCCGGATGGCGGAGAGCCGCTTCTGAGCAATGTCCGAGAGGGTCTTGTCCCGGCGGAACGTGAAGTAGGCGTAGGCCTTGCGGCCGGAACGGCCCACGCGGCCTCTTATCTGGTACAGCTGGGCCAGGCCCATCCGGTCGGCGTCCTCAATGATGAGGGTGTTGCAGTTGCGCACGTCGATGCCCGTTTCAATGAGGGTGGTGCAGACGAGGATGTCGATCTCGCCGTTGAGCAGGTGCTGCCAGACGGGGTTGAGCTCGTCCTCGGTCATCTTGCCGTGGGCGATGCCCACCCGGGCGCCGGGCACCATCTGGCTGACATGGGCGGCGGTGGACTCAATGTTGTCCACCCGGTTGTGCAGATAGTAGACCTGCCCGCCCCGGGCCAGCTCTTTCTTCATGGCCTCGGCCAGGATGACATCATTGTACTCGAGGACGAACGTCTCCACGGGCTGGCGCTCAAAGGGCGGCTGCTCAATGGTGGAGAGGTCGCGGATGCCGCTCATGGCCATGTTCAGGGTGCGGGGGATCGGTGTGGCCGAAAGGGTGAGCATATCCACCCCGATGAAGTTTTCTTTCAGCTTCTCCTTGTGTTTGACGCCGAACCGCTGCTCCTCATCAATGATGACAAGGCCCAGGTCGTGGAAGCGGACGTCCTTGGAGAGGAGCCGGTGGGTGCCCACCACGATGTCCACACTGCCAGCCTGCAGGCCCCGCAGGGTCTCTTTCTGCTGCTTGGCGGTGCGGAAGCGGGACATCATCTCCACTTTGACCGGGAACGCCTCCATCCGGGAGAGGATGGTGTTGTAGTGCTGCCAGGCCAGCAGGGTGGTGGGGGCCAGAATGGCGCACTGCTTGCCGCCCATGACGCACTTGAACGCGGCCCGCAGGGCCACTTCCGTTTTGCCCACGCCCACGTCGCCGCAGAGCAGGCGGTCCATGGGGTAGGTCTTTTCCATATCCTTTTTGATCTCCGCCGTGGCGTTGAGCTGGTCGTCGGTCTCGTCGTACTCAAAGCGGGTCTCAAAATCGCTCTGCCAGTCGCCGTCCGGCGGGAACGCGTAGCCCTGTGCCTGTCGGCGGCGGGCGTAGAGCTCAATGAGCTCCTGGGCCATCTCCTCGGTGGCCTTTTTGACCTTGGCGCGGGTGCGCTGCCACTCGGCACCGCCCAGCTTGGCCAGCTTGACCTTTTCTTCATCACCAGGGGCGGTGTAGCGGGAAAGCAGGTCCAGCTGGGTGACGGGCACATACAGCACGTCGGAGCCGGAATACTGCACTTTGAGGTAATCTTTGGTGGCACCCTGCACTTCCAGCCGCTGGATGCCTGCGTACATGCCGATGCCGTGGCTCTGGTGCACCACATAATCGCCGGGCTTGATGTCCGAAAGGCTGGACAGGGCGTTTTTGTTCTTTTTGCGTTTCTTGGCGGCCTCGCTGGCTTCATCCAGCCCATGGCGGCGGGAGGAGAGGACAGCGACGTGTGCAAAGGGGAAAGTGCACCCGGCGGTCAAGTGGCCGGGCAGGATCTGCACCAGCCTTTGGCGGGGCGGACATCCCGGCTCATGCTGACGGCATAGCCTTTGTCGGCAAGGTCCCGGGTAAGGGCAGCTGCGCCCTTGGGCGTGCCGGCAAACAGAGCGATGGCATAGCCCTGTTCCACCAGCGGGTCCAGATCTTCCCGCAGGGAGGCCAGGTCGCCGCCCCAGTTGGGGGCCGCGAAAGCCTCCGCGTTGATGAGGTCTTTCAGCTTGAACTCGTTCATGCCGCGCAGGAAGTTCTCGCACAGCAGGGTGCTCTGTTTCTGGGCGGCAATGGCCAGGTCGTCCATGGTCTGGTAGAGCACATCCAGCCCGGGGCAGAGCACGCCCTCTTCCAGCAGGCCGGTGAGCTCTTCGCCCCGGCGGAACTCGGTGGCTTTCTGAGCATCCCGGATGCCGCCTACCTCATCCAGCACAAAGATGGGGCTGGTGAGGTGGTCCAGCAGGGTGGCGGGGACAGCGTACCGCAGGCCGTAGTATTTGTCCATGGCCTCGGGCATCAGGCCGGAATCCAGCTGGGCCAGATCTGCCTCCATGGCCTTTTCCAGCGCTGCCCGGTGTTTGCCGCGGGCCTTTTTCCAGGCGTCGCGGAGGGCCTCCGCCGTCTGTACCGTGTTGCCGAACAGCACCTCGCGGGCGGGGGAGAGATAGATCTTTTCCAGCGAGCCGTCCCGGCGCTGGGTGAGCAGGTCGAACGATGCCAGCGAGTCGATCTCGTCATCCCAGTACTCCACACGGGCGGGTTGGCGCATGTCCGGCGCGTAGATGTCCACAATGTCGCCCCGGACGCTGAATTGGCCCGGGCCATCCACCTGGCTGCGGCGGACATACCCGGCGGCAAACAGCCGCTCCACCAGCGCCTCCCGGTTGTAGACCATGCCGGGCTTGAGGGTGAGGGTATTCTTTAAAAATTCGTCCCGGGGGACGGTGTATTGCAGCAGGGCCTCGGCGGGGACACAGACGGCATTCAGCCGCCCGCCCGCCAGCTGGCCCAATACAGAAAGACGGCGGTACTCGTACTCGCGGCCCGCGCCCTCCACGGGGCGGAGCATGAAATCCCGGGGCGGGAAGACCGCTGCCGTCAGGCCCAGGGCCTTGAGGTCTTCCGCAAAGTGGGTGGCCTCGGCCTCGCCCGGGGTCACGATGCAGAGCACCCGGCCCAGGTCTTTTTGCAGGGCGGCGTACAGCAGGGCGCGGCCCGCCGGGGGCAGGCCAAACAGGGCTGCCGGGCCCGGTGCAGCCAGGCTGGCAGCGATCTTCTGATATTCAGGCGTGGCCTTTAACAGTGCCTCGTACATCGTAGACCTCCTCTCTGATGAAGAACCTCTCCGTCATCATCGCTTCGCTTGATGACACCTCTCCTGACAGGAGAGGCATTGGCAGTCCGGTACGTTTTCCATCGAACTTTAATCAATCTCAGCAAAACGACACCTCTTTGCCAAGGGCTCCCCTGTTAGGAAAGACTCCCGCCGGGGAGGGTGGCACGCAAGTGCCGAAAGGGGAACGGCTGTCGAGCGGATGCGAGACTGAGAGGTTGGACCAAGGACGCCTTTAGAGTGAGCGGAATAACGCAGGTGCTGCTCTGTACAACCTCTCCGACATCTTCGCTTCGCTCGATGCCACCTCCCCTAGTAGGGGAGGCTTTGGCATTCCGTGACGTTTTCCAGCAAACTTCAATCAATCTCAGCAAAACGACACCTCTTTGTCAATGGCTCCCCTTTTCAGGGGAGCTGTCGAGCGGATGCGAGACTGAGAGGTTGTGAATCCAAAAACACCCTCTCGGTCATCCCAAGAGGGTGTTGGTCAAGCCCTCGTGTACGCCTCCATGCCGTGGTCGGCAGGCGGATAGTACTCCATCAGGCTGATGTAGTCCTCGCAGTGGTGGCAGAACGCCGCCCGCACCACCACATCGGCGGAGTCGGGCTTCATGGACATGAACATAAAGATGTACCGGGCCATGGCGGCCACCGTGCCGCTGTCGATGCCGTAGTACAGGCCCACGGCCAGCACCGGGATGACGGCCTGCTTCACCCGCAGGGGCACTTCCACATGGTAGGTCTTGCCCCGCAGGGTGAGGTTGCCGTCGTTCTGCTCCAGCTTTTCCAGCAGGGGGCGGCTCAGGGCGGAGGCGTTGTGGACGCTCTTTTCCAGCTTGGCCTCGTCCACGTTCCGCATGTTGCCCAGGCCCCGCAGGCGGGCCTCCACTTCCTCGTCGGTCAGGATGTAGTCCTGGGTGCACTCGGCCTCGTTGCGGAGGAAAGCGCACTGGATCATGTCCATCAGCACGGCCTCGTACTTATCGTGGAACTGCTGCTTGCTGCCAAAGAACGTTTCCAGCCGCTCCATGACGCCGTCGGTGTCCTCCTTGGTAGCCAGTGCGCTGATGGTCAGGGGCACCTCGCTGAAGCTGGCGCCCCGGACATCAAGGTCGGCCAGCTCTTTCTCGTTCTGGGTGGAGGGCAGGAAGCGGTCATTGCCGTTCCGGTGGTAGCCCCACTCGGCGGGCAGCACCCGGGGGACGAGGTCGCCGCTGGAAAGGATGTTATAGATGTTGCTGGCGGCCCAGGTGGTTTTCAGGGTACCGTCGGCGTTGTGGTTGTTGTCGTAGTCCAGCTGATAGTCCGGGTAGCTGGCGGCGGTCAGGGCCACCGGCGTGGCAAACGTGTAGACGAAGACGTTTTTGCGGTCGATCTCGGGCAGGTCTTTGTTGATCCGCCCCGCCAGCAGGTTGGCGACGGCCGCGCCCCGGCTGTAGCCGCTCACCCAGAGCTTGACGGTGCCCGTGGCGCCCTGCTTTGCGGCCGCGGCTAAATAGCTCTTGAGGGAGGCCAGCACCTCCGCCACCGGGATGACGAAGCCCGCGTGGCCCGCCCCCACACCGGTGTGCAGGTTGCTGACCCACTCGCCGCCGTAG
The DNA here is from genome assembly GCF_003460645.1 of Faecalibacterium sp. OF04-11AC. Taxonomy (NCBI): domain Bacteria; kingdom Bacillati; phylum Bacillota; class Clostridia; order Eubacteriales; family Oscillospiraceae; genus Faecalibacterium; species Faecalibacterium sp. OF04-11AC. Next base: position 22,873 of record NZ_QTVP01000024.1, read on the forward strand.
CCGCCGCCCCGCAGGATGACGGCCACGATGGTGGCGCGCTGGCCGTTCAGGGTGATGGTCTTCCGGGCCAGGCTGTGGCCCACAAAGTCCCCGGCCTGCCCCACGTCGATGTCGTAGTGGTAGAACACGGGGTCGGCAAAGCCCAGCGTCGCAAAGGCGTCGGCAAGGTTGGCCTCCCGGCCCACCTCCCCGTTGGCCCAGTACCGGGCGTCGCTGGCTGCCGTGTTGAAGGCGGCCCCCACCAGCCCCAGGCTGGCCAGCGCCAGGCTGTGGTCGTACTCCAACGCGGAGTGGGCAAAAAAGCTGTCACTATAATAGTAGTCATGGGGCACGTCGGTCAGGCTCAGCTCACTGCGGAACCGCATGGAATAGCGGCCATCCGCCACCGCCCGGCCCACCGCGCCCTGCGTGTTTTCCGCCGCCGCCCTGGGCACTGCCAGCGCCGCCGCCGAAAGGGCCAGCGCTTTACAAAAATCACGTCGTTTCATGGGGTCTGTTTTCCCTCCTGACGGATCCAACTCTGTGGAATACTTTGTTTTCTGGCGATAGTATACCGTATTTTATCACAAGACACAATGGATAATTTGCAAAAAAAGACCTGCACTTTACCATGCAGGCCGTTTTGTGGTATTCTGTTCTCAGTGCTCCATCTGCTTGCAGTAGTCCACGATGTGGTGGAACATCTGCTCCACGGCGGGGGCCATGGCGGTGGGCCGCTGGACGGCCAGGCCGACCACACGGTCTTCCTCCGGGTCGATGGGGTAAATTTTGATGTTGGCGGTGCACTGGCGCAGCAGCAGCCGGGGCATGATGGAGATGCCCAGGCCCGCCTCCACCATGGCGATGTTGGACTGGTCATCAATGACATGGCAGCGGCGCTCGGTGCTCAGGCCGTACTTTTTGAGGAACTGGCGCATCTCGGCGTCGGTGGCGTCCCACTGCACCACGAAATTCTGGCCATCCATCAGGGCGGGGGTCATCACGCCGTTTGGCGGCTCCGGCCAGTCGGCCGGAGTGATGCAGAGCAGCGGCTCCTTGAACAGCTCGGTGAGGGTAAATTCCTCCCGGCAGGTGGAGGAGAGGAACGCCAGGTCGATCTGGCCCGTGCGCAGCCACTCCTTGACATCATCGTAAGTACCCTGATATACTTCCACTTCGATCTGCGGGTACTGGGCCATAAAGCCTTTGAGGATGCCCGGCAGCATCCCGGCGCAGACGGAGTTGAACGCGCCCAGCTTCACCTTGCCCTTTTCCAGGCCGTTGAGGCGGGCAATGCTCTGCTGCAGCGCCTCGTCGCTGTTGAGCACCGCCCGGATGGACGGATACAGCGAGGCACCGTAGCTGGTCATGGTCACGCCGTTCTTCCCGCGATTAAATAAGGTAAAGCCCAGCTCTGCCTCCATCACCGCGATGGCATGGCTGATGGCCGAGGGGGTCAGGTGCAGCTGCTGTGCCGCCTTGTTAAAGCTGCCCTGGCGGGCCACAGCATCAAAAATCTCATAAGAAAACAGCGTCATACCTCAATGCCTCCTTCCCGTTACTCGTTCGGAGACGCCCGATCTTCTGTGAATCTTTTTCATCTTGCTCTTGTTGGAGTTCAATTTTCTTTTTGAGTGTACTATCCCGCCCGGCCTTTGTCAAGCATTTTGGTGCGATTTTTGCGCCATTCCGGTGCATTTTGCCCGAGAATTGCAGGATTTTTGGCCGGAGCGCCGTATCCTCTACAGAAACATTTTTTATTTTTGTTTCCACAGCTGCTCATATCTTTTGAAAAGAGGGATCCTCTATGACCGAGACCATCCGCCCCTCCACCCGCTTCGGGTTCAGCGGCACGACACTCAAGTACATCGCCTGCGGCACCATGCTGCTGGACCACATCGGCGCTTCCTGCATCGAAAGCCGCTATTCCTATTACGCAGCAGCCCCCTCCGCCCTTGTCACGCTGGATCTTGTGCTGCGGCTCATCGGACGGCTGGCATTCCCCATCTTCTGTTTCCTGCTGGTGGAGGGCTTTCTGCACACGCACGACGTCAGACGCTACTTTTTGCAGCTTCTGGGCTTCGGGCTGGTGAGCGAGCTGCCGTTCGACCTTGCCTTTTTCCACTCCCCATTCTACTGGGGCCACCAGAATGTCTACTGGACGCTGGCTCTGGGCGTGCTGGCAATGGCCGCCCTCCGGCATTTTCAGACGGCTGCGGGTGCCGCGACCTGGCAAGGGCTGCTCTGCGCAGGCGGCTGTATCCTCCTGGCGTATCTGGCCCAGACAGACTATGACGGCATCGGCGTCATTATCATCTGCGCGCTGTATCTCACCCGCACAAACCGCAAGTGGCAGTGCCTCGTGGGGGCCGTGCTCTTTGCCTTTGAGATCACCGCGCCGCTGGCGTTCGTGTTCCTCTGGTTCTATAACGGGCAGCGCGGTGCCTGCAGCAAGGCGCAGAAGTGGGGCTTCTACCTGTTTTATCCCGTCCACCTGGCCCTGCTGGCCGCCGTGACCAACCTGCTGCTGTAAAAAGCCGATAAAAATGGAAAAAGCCCGGTGATCTCAATGGATCATCGAGCTTTTTCTTGGCGGAGTAGGAGGGATTTGAACCCTCGCGCCGTTGTTTAGACGACCTACGCCCTTAGCAGGGGCGCCTCTTCGGCCTCTTGAGTACTACTCCAGAGCAAAGTGTGTTACACTTATTCAATAAAAAATGGCGGAGAGAGTGGGATTCGAACCCACGGTACGTTGCCGTACGGCAGTTTTCAAGACTGCTTCCTTAAACCACTCGGACATCTCTCCTCGTGGGCACTCGCACACGCCGTACCGAATGCCTATTTAATTTACCAGATTTCCGGCGGGCTGTCAAGGGTTAATTGAAAGTTTTTCGCCACTTCCCGCAGCTGACAACCTTTTTTTGGGGTGTGCGGAACTTTTCTCTTTACTCAAACATCTTTTTGTTGTATAATAAAACCACAAGTAAAATGCCACCGGAACAAAGGAGTGCACAACCATGTCGTTTTCAGAGCTTTTGAAGCAATGCCGCAAGCAGCAGGGCATGAGCCAGGCGGAACTGGCGTCCAAGCTGGGGGTCACCCAGCAGGCCGTCGGCAAGTGGGAAAGCGGCAAGTCCTCCCCGGACCCCACAACGGTCGCCCGCATTGCGGAGATCCTGAGCACCACGCGGATTTCCTGCTGGGGCTGTACCGCCCGGTCGCCAGCAGCAACACGCCGGAGGAGCGGTTCTTTGGCAACTATGCCGAGAGCCTGATCCCGGTCATCGGGACCGTCAAGGCCGGGTACGGTGCCCTGGCCTTTGAGGAGGATTACGGGCAGGAGTATGCCCGGGTGAAAGACCCCTCCAACTATTTCTATCTCGTGGTCCGCGGTGACAGCATGGAGCCCCGCATCCAGGACGGCGACCTGGCGCTGGTGCACAAGCAGGACACGCTGGAAAATGGCGACCTGGGCGTGCTGGTCTACGGCGACGAGGGCGAGGGCACCCTGAAGCGTTACCTCCAGCGGGGCAACTGCGTGGTGCTGCAGCCGTTCAACCCGGCCTACAACGAAATGGTCATCAAGGGCGAAGACCTCAACCGCCTGCACATCGCGGGCCGCGTGGTGGAAACCAAGGCGAAGTGGTAAAATTTTTGACCCCAAAAATCCAAAAGCCATTTGCAGAAGCTGCGTATGGCTTTCTTTTTTATACCTTTTTCCGGGAGGCACCCCATGGAACAGTCTCTGATGGACAAACTCACGATCCTGGCCGACAGCGCCAAATACGATGTAGCCTGCACTTCCAGCGGGGCATCCCGCGCCGCGCGGGCCGGCAGCATCGGCAGCTGCTACGCGCCGGGCTGCTGCCACGCCTTTACGGCGGATGGCCGCTGCGTGAGCCTTTTAAAGGTGCTGATGACCAACTGCTGCTCGTTCGATTGCAGCTACTGCGTCAACCGCAAGTCCAACGATCTGCCCCGGGCGACGTTCTCCCCCCGGGAGCTTGCCGAGCTGACCATGGAGTTTTACCGCCGCAACTACATTGAGGGGCTGTTTCTCTCCAGCGCCGTCCTCGTCAGCCCGGACTACACCACCGAGCGGATGCTCGCCGTCCTGCGGCTGCTGCGGGGGGAGTATCACTTCGGGGGCTACATCCATGCCAAAGCCATCCCGGGCACCAGCCCCGAGCTGCTGGAACAGCTGGGCTATCTGGCCGACCGCCTTTCGGTCAACATTGAGCTGCCCAGCGAGAAGAGCCTTTCCCTGCTGGCCCCGGACAAGGGGCGGCACTCCATTTTCCGGCCCATGAAGCAGATTGCCGTATCCGGTGCAGCCAGCCGGGAGGAAGTGGCTCTCTACCGCAAAGCGCCTCGGTTTGCCCCCACCGGGCAAAGCACCCAGATGATCGTGGGGGCCTCCCCCGAAACGGACTACCACATTTTGCAGCTCACCGAGGGGTTATACCAGAAGTACAACTTAAAGCGCGTGTTCTACTCCGCCTATATCCCGGTGACGGAGGACACACGCCTGCCCGCGCTGGACACCAAGCCCCCGCTGCTGCGGGAGCACCGGCTCTATCAGGCGGACTGGCTGCTCCGGTTCTACCAGTTCAAGGCCGACGAGATTTTAGATCAAAACAGCCCCAACTTCAACCCCTATCTGGACCCCAAATGCAACTGGGCCGTGCAGCACTACGGGCTGTTCCCCGTGGACGTCAACCGGGCCCCGTTTGAAATGCTGCTCCGGGTGCCGGGCATCGGCCCCAAGAGCGCCCGGCGCATCTGGCACGCCCGCAAGCAGGCTTCTCTGGGGCTGGACGAGCTCAAGCGGATGGGGGTCGTGCTCAAGCGGGCCCAGTATTTCATCACCTGCAACGGCTTTTCCGGGGCCCACCCGGGCCAGGGCAGTGCCGGGCGGGAGCGGATCACCCGGGCCCTCATCGACCCCAATGTATTCAGCGGCGGGGTGGAGCAGCTGAGCATGTTCTCCCCGCCTGCCGTGGACAAACTGGTGGAGCAGGGCGTGCCGCCCCGCGCCGCCCAGCGGATGATCCGGGAGGAGGCGGTGCAATGTCTGGCCAGAGCGCTGTGACCCCGGCGGCCATCTCCCCTGCGCCCCGCAGGCTCCACGACGCCGACCTTGTTTACCTGTACGACGGCAGCTTTGAGGGCTTTCTCTGCTGCGTGTTCGAGAGCTTTCTCCAGCACGAGATCCCGTTTGCCATCTGGACGCCGGAGCGGGAGACGGCCACCCTCTACCCCATCCGGGAGATCGCTACCGACCACGCCAGAGCCCAGCGCGTTTTTGCCAGCTCGGCAAAAAACTGGGGGCCGAAACGGAATCCCTCGTCACCCGGGATTTCCTCTCCGGGCGGGAAGACAAAGAGCTGCTGCTCCTGCGCTTTCTGCATCTGGCTTTCGCGCTGGGGCCGGGCACTGTCAAGCGGATGGGTCACCCGGACGTGGCCCCGCTCTACGAGATGAAAAAGAGCCTGGACTGGGAGGTGGACAAGTTCCAGGGCTTTGTCCGCTTTACCGAATACGACGGGATGCTGGGGGCCGTCATCCACCCCAAGAACTACATCCTGCCCCTGCTGCGGGGGCATTTCTGCGGGCGGTTCCCTGAAGAAAATTTCATGATCTATGACGCCGTGCATCAGGCGGTGCTGCTCTACCAAAACCATAAAGCCACCCTCACCGAGCTGGCCGCCCCGCTGGAGCTGCCCCCGCCCAGCGCCCGGGAGCAGGAGTTTCAGGCCCTGTGGAAGCAGTTTTACGATACGCTGGAGATCAAGGCCCGCCACAATGAAACCTGCCGGATGTCCCACTGCCCCAAGCGCTTCTGGCAGGATATGCCGGAGATGCAGGGCTGCTGACCCATTGATTTTTATTTACAATTCAGTCATCGGCCGATGGCTTGAGAAAACCGCCAACCTATGATATACTATCCCTGTCACTTGGCAGGTCTTCTGCCGCAAATGCTTTGCAAAGGGCCGAAATAAAGGAGTATTGTACAACTATGGTTCGCATTACTATGGAAGACGGCGGCATCATCGACATTGAGCTGAACGAGGAAGCCGCTCCCATCACCTGTGAGAATTTCAAGAAGCTGGTCAGCGAGGGCTTTTACAACGGTCTAACGTTCCACCGCGTCATCCCCGGCTTTATGATCCAGGGCGGCTGCCCGCTGGGCAACGGCACCGGCGGCCCGGGCTGGAACATCAAGGGTGAGTTTGCTGCCAACGGCGTCAACAACCCCATCAAGCACACCCGCGGCGTCATCAGCATGGCCCGCAGCATGAGCCCCAACAGCGCCGGCAGCCAGTTCTTTATCATGCACCAGGACGCACCCCACCTGGACGGCCAGTATGCCGCCTTTGGCAAGGTGGTGGCCGGCATGGATGTTGTGGATCAGATCGCCGCTGTCCGCACCGACTGGAACGATAAGCCCACCACCCCGGTCAAGATGAAGACCGTGGAGCTCATCGAGGGCTAAACCTGTGTTCTCCCCGCTCCCGCATCGAGGAAGCCTTCCGCCGGATGGATCAGTATGTTTTTAACGCAAAGTAATTTTTAGGTTCCTCTATACAAAAAATGCCTCTGACATCCACCGTCAGAGGCATTTTTTTGTTTCGGAACTGGTTTTACTCGCCCAGCAGCATCAGGTAGTACAGCACCTCGATGACCAGCAGGACCGAGAGCTGGGAGGGAGCATGGTCGCCCTCAATGAGGCGCTGCTCCCGGTTGGAAGCCAGCAGGACATGATCCGCCTGCTGGGCCAGCGGCGAGTGCCGGTCGCTTGTGATGAGGAGGATGGCTGCCCCGTTTTCCCGGGCCAGCCGGGCCACCTCTTCCAGCGCAGGGTTCCGCCCGGTGCCGGAGATGACCAGCAGCAGGTCGTTCTTTGTCAAAGTCGCCGCAAAGGCACGGGTCTTTTCCGGGATGGCACTGGCCACGCACCGCTTGCCCAGGCTGCCAAACTTGACCGAGGCTTCCAGCGCGATGCTCAGGTTATGGCTGGCAGCGGCCACTTCCACCACATGGGCCGCGTTCAGGCAGGCCAGCGCTGCCCGCAGCTGGTCCGCATCCAGCGCCTGCACCGTGGCCCGTACTTCTTCCTGTTTGTTGACGAGAAATTTTTGCAGGATGCTCCGCATCCGGTCCGGCTGAGCCGCCGCGTGGCTTTTTTCCGCCTCCTGCTGCTCCATCACATCCCGCGCAAGTGCCAGCTGGAACTTGCGGTAACTCTCAAAGCCGAGTTTGTGGCACAGCCGGGTCACCGTGCTTCCGAGGCCTGGCTCTGCCGCGCCAGCTCTGCTGAGGTCGCCGATGCCGCCCACTTTACATCTGCAAGGATGCAGTCCGCAATGCGCTGTTCTGCGCTGTAAAGCTGGATGCCGGAACACAGCAGGGTCAAAGCGCTCATTGGGGTTTCGCCCATATCGCAATACCTCCTGGTGTGTGCTTGTTACACACGGATCATTGCGTCAAGTTTAGCAGTTTCTGTGCTAAAAATCAGTTTTTTGTGTCACATTTCCACAAATTCAGCAATTTGTATATTTTATTCCTCCAAATTTTTCAACGAAAAACTCCCCCTTGTACAGGGGGAGTGAATCTTTTACGCGATCCAGCGGGCGCTGTTTTTCAGCAGCCCTCTTTTTCGGCCAGCTTCCGGCCCATGAGCACGCCCATAACGGAGGCCATCATCAGGCCGCGGGTCCAGCCGGAGGAGTCGCCCAGGCAGTGCAGGCCCTGAATGTTGGTGTCCAGGTTCTCGTCCATCTTGACCTTGTTGGAGTAGAACTTCAGCTCCGGGCTGTAGAGCAGGGTCTCGTTGGCGGCAAAGCCGGGCACCACCATATCCAGCATCTTGATGAACTCAATGATGTTGGTCATGGCGCGGTAGGGCATGGCGGCGGTGATATCACCGGCCACAGCGTCTTTCAGGGTAGGCTTGACGTTGGATTGTGCCAGCTCTTTCTGCCAGGTGCGCTTGCCGTCCAGGATATCACCGTAGCGTTGGACCATAATATGGCCCGCGCCCAGCATGTTGGTCAGCTCGCCCACTTTCTGGGCGTAGGCGATGGGCTGGTTGAACGGCTCGGTGAAATTGTGGGAGACGAGGATGGCCAGGTTGGTGTTGGGGCTCTTCTTCTCCTTGAAGCTGTGGCCGTTGACGACAGCCAGGTCGTTATCATAGTTTTCCTGTGCCACAAAGCCGCCGGGGTTCTGGCAGAACGTGCGGACCTTGTTCTTCCAGGGCTTGGGGTAGCCGATGAGCTTGGACTCATACAGCACCTTGTTCACTTTCTCCATGACTTCGTTGCGGCACTCCACACGGACACCGATGTCCACGGTGCCGGGCTTGTGGGCAATGTGGTGCTCGGCGCAGATCTTCTCCAGCCAGTCAGCGCCACGGCGGCCCGTGCCGATGACGACGGTATCCGCGTAAACCGGATAGGCTTCCGCATCACGGGGTCCCTTGATGAGGACGCCCTTGCAGACCTCGTCTTCGAGGATGATGTTCTCGCACTCGGTGGAGAAGCGCATTTCCACGCCGCTGTCGGCCAGATGGTTCTGGATGGCCAGGTAGAGCTGCTGGGCTTTCTCGGTGCCCAGATGGCGGATGGGGCAGTCCACCAGCTTGAGGCCTGCATGGATGGCATTCTTGCGGATCTCCTTGATCTCCTCGCCGGTGTAGATGCCCTCCACATGGGGGTCCGCGCCAAACTCCAGATAGATCTTATCGGTATAATCGATCAGCTCCTGGGCGAACTCCTCGCCGATGAGGGTGGGCAGGTCGCCGCCGACCTCATAGGAGAGGCTTAGTTTGCCGTCCGAGAACGCGCCGGCACCCGAGAAGCCGGTGGTGATGGCACAGGTGGGGCGGCAGTTGACGCAGTGGCCCAGCTCTGCCTTGGGGCAGTGGCGTTTTTCCACCGGCTTGCCTTTTTCCACCAGCAGGATGTGCTTTTTGCTGCCGTGGCGCAGCAGCTCCACAGCGGTAAAAATACCGGCCGGGCCGGCACCCACAATGATCAGATCGTACTTTTCCATTTTCTTTTTATCCTTTTATTCGTTGATTTGTTCGTTGTCGTTCTCCTGCTCCACCTCGGCACTCTCGTCCACATGGTCGAGCTCCACGGCCGTGGCTTCGGCATCGGCACGGGCCACATCCGGGGCAATGACGCCGTCGCCGTTCAGATCCTTGCCGGTAACGGCCTCCAGCACCGACTGCGCCTCCGGGTGCAGCTTGACGAACCGCCGCACCGCCAGCATGGTGTACAGGGCACTCAGCAGGTTGAGGGCGCCCTCAATGATGAGGATAACGCCAATGGCCATCACCAGCGTTTCCATGGCCCCAAAGGGGTCCACGATCATCACAACGCCCAGCACCACGCTCAGCAGCGCCAGCAGGAGGAAGCCTTTCCAGCTGCCGTAGCCGCAGCGGCGGAGCTCCAGCGCGCTCTGCACCCGGCCCAGGCTGTCGAAGATGACGAACAGGCCGAACACGATGGGCAGGATGCGGACCACGATGTCGCTGCGCAAGATGAGGAAGCCGCCCAGCGCCAGACAGACCAGACCAGAGATCAGGGTGAGCTGACTCTGGAAAATGCCGCGCTCCACCAGAAAATAGCGCACCAGCTGGATCACGGCGCCCAGCAGCACCACGCCGCCCAGCGCGTAGCAGACCACGTTGAGGGCCGTACCGGGCACCATCAGCAGGAAAATGCCCAAAGCCAGGTAGAGCACGCTCATCACGATCAGGTTCCATTTCAGCTTTTTTCCCATATCATTCACGATCCTTTCGTCCGCAGGGGACTTATTTTGCTTCTGTTACGCGTTTTGCATGGGTGCAATGATGTTTTTGTTGATGCGTGCCATGAACACGAGGCTCAGCGTCACGCTGACCACTTCCGCAATGAGGAACGCCCACCAGACCATATTCACGTTGCCGGTCCGGCTCAGCAGCCACGCCACCGGGATCAGCACCACCAGCTGGCGGCAGACCGAGAGGATGAGGCTGTACACGCCGTTGCCCAACGCCTGGAACACCGAGCTCAGCACGATGCCGATGCCTGCCAGCAGGAAGTGGGGGCAGATGATCCGCAGTGCCGGGATGCCGATGGCCCGCATGGCGTCACTGGCGGCAAAGAGGTTCAGCAGCAGGCCGGGTGCAAACTGGAACACACAGAAGCCGATGAGCATGATGCACTCGGCGTAGGTGATGGCCAGCTTGATGGTCTTTTTGACGCGCCGCGGGTCCCGGGCACCATAGTTGTAGCTGATGATGGGCACCATACCGTTGTTCAGGCCAAAGATGGGCATGAACACGAAGCTCTGCAGCTTGAAATAGACGCCGAACACCGCCACCGCCGTGGCCGAGAACGCCATGAGGATCCGGTTCATGAAGAACGTCATCACGCTGCCCACGCACTGCATGGCAATGCTGGGCAGGCCCACGACGTAGATCCGCCGGATGGCCTCGCCGCTGGGGCGGAAGCCCCGGAAGCTGATCTGGATGTCCGGGTTTTTCTTCAGGTTGAAGAAGATGGCCGCGCCCGCGCCGCAGAACTGGCCGATGACGGTAGCCACCGCGGCCCCCGTGGTGCCGGACAACGCCTCGCCGCAGGAACCAAAGATGAAGATGGGGTCCAGCACGATGTTGACCACCGCGCCGATGAGCTGGCTGGTCATGCTGAGGTTGGTGCGGCCGGTGGCGGCCAGCAGCTTCTCGCCCATGGTCTGCAAAAACAGGCCAAGGCTGAACACACTGCACACCCGCAGATACCGGATGCCTGCAGGGCAATGTCCGGGTCACTGGTCTGGGCGTAGAAATAGGGTTTCATGCAGGTAAGGCCGATGACAAAAAAGATCACATAGCTGCACAGGGCCAGAAAAATGCCGTTCTCGGCGGTCGTGTTGGCCCGCCCCTGATTCTTTTCACCCAGGCTTTTGGAGAGCAGGGCGTTGACGCCCACGCCCGTGCCCACGCCCACGGCGATCATGACGTTCTGCAGCGAGAACGCCAGCGAAACAGCGGTCAGGGCGCTCTCGCTGACGTGGGACACGAAGATCGAGTCCACCACGTTGTACAGCGCCTGCACCAGCATGGACACCATCATGGGCACACTGAGCTTGACCAGCAGCGGATTGATGTTCATGGTGCCCATGATGTTCTCACGGGCCGTTGCTTGTTGATTTTCTTCCACGTTGACTCCTTTTGACATTTGGGATGCTTGTTTCTCTACCGGAAACGTGGGCAGAGCGCTTGCGCGCCCCACCCACGAACCATCATTGTTTTTTACGTCCAGGACTGCCCGGTGTCCGGGCCTCAGCCCATGGTCTTTTCCTTGGCGGCCACGGCGTCCAGGATCATCTTCACGCAGGTCTCGCGGCCCAGCGCGGCGTTGATGGCCAGGTCGTAGTTGTGCGCGTCGCCCCAGCGGTTCTGGGTGTAGTAGTTGTAGTAGGCAGCACGGTTGCGGTCGGTCTTCTCGATTTCTTCCTTGATGCCTTTCTCGTCCTTCGCCTTGACAAGGGGGTCGGTCTTGGCCAGCTCACGCCGCCACTCCACCGGAGCATAGAGGAAGACGCGCAGCACGTCCTTGCGCTCCCGCAGCACATAGTCGCCGCAGCGGCCCAGGATCACGCAGGGGCCCTCCTCGGCCAGCTGCTTGATGATCCGGCTCTGCAGGATGAAGACCTGATCGCCCAGAGGCAGATCGTTGCCCATGGTGTAGAGGCTGTACAGCAGGCTGTGGGTGTGGCGCTTTTCACTGGCCGCCACCGCCTCTTCGGACAGGCCGGAATGCTTGGCTGCCATGGTGATCAGCTCCTTATCGTAGAGCTTGACGCCCAGTGCATTTGCCACATCCTCCGCGATGTAGTTGCCGCCGGTGCAGTACTCACGGCCAATCGTAATGATCGTCTTTGCCATAATGTATTCCTCCTATAGAAAAATTGGATTTTTCTCAAAAAGCGCTCGGCTCCACCGGGGCAGCTGCCCCGGCGGCTTGCGCGGTGCTTTGAAGAACGGGTTCAGGCGGCGGGGGCGGCACCGGGAGCCGGACTTCGGCCACCCGCATACTGCCGGTCTGGTCCACCGCGTACACGCTGTACCGCCCGCCCGCGGCCAGCTGCTCCGCGCTGAAGCGGATGCCGCCCTCAGCGGTTTTTTCCAGCCGTTTGAACGTCCGGTGGGCGGTGGTGGCATGGGCTATCCCATCGTGGCGGCTGGCCGCCAGCCAGCCGGAAAATTCCTCGGGCAGCAGGTCTTTCTGGCCCCGCTGCACGAACGTGTACACGCCGGGCTCTCCCGTCTTTTCCAGCTCGCACAGGATGCGGCGGGGGCGGTCGGCTTCCATGTCCCGGGGCTTGCCCCGCAGGGCGATGGCCCGGCCCGTGAAGTAGCGCAGGAAATCGGTAACGGCCATGGTGCAGTTCACGGCTCCATCCGTGTCCGCCGTGGGGTCATTGAGGAGGACGAAATCCGCCAGCACGGCGTCATCGTGCCCGAAGCCCCGCAGGCCCATCCAGACCCCGACGGAGTCCCGCTGGCCCCGCACCCGGCGCTCCACCCGGACGGCTACCGAACAGCCGTCGTGGATCTGGGCCCGGAGGTCTTTCAAATCCATCCAGGCCTGCCAGCAGGGGTAGCCGCAGCAGCCTGCCGCGGCCGCGGCGAACGCGCCGTTGCCGGTGCTGCTGGTGGCCTTATCCTCCATCACATAGGCCACTTCCTCGGGGAGGATGTCCTCGCCAAAGCGGTTCATGAGGCGGCCATCACCAGCGGCAGGTCCATCTCCCGGCCAAAGCTGGGGTCGTGGGCGCTGAGGCAGTATTCCGGCAGGTAGAGCCGCCGGTTGATGGGGTGGCCCTTCTGTTTTTCCCAGGTCACGGGCCGCACGGCAGCGGCCAGCAGCCGGAGGGCCGGGGTGACCTTATCGTCGTTGGAGGAGAGGTTGACCTGCAATTGCACGCCGGTGCCGCCGCCGGGGGTTGCCACCGTGACCGTGTCCCCCATCAGGAAGACCATGCCGTCCTCGCTCTGGGCGTTGACGCTGCACCGGGGGTAATCCGGGGCCCACTTGCCAAAGCTCATCCAGCCCGTCCAGGCGTTGCCTGCATACACGCGGCAGCGCACCTCCACCATGGTGTTGTGGGGAGCGTGGGCATTCCAGCTCACGTTCAGGTTGCAGAACGCGGGCATGGCAAACTCCGGCGTGGTGTAGCTGCCGTACTGCAGGTAGCGGCCCGCCGCGCTGTCCAGCACGATGCTGCCGCTCTCCAGCGCCACGTTATCCAGCTGCCCGCGGGAGAACGTCTCGGTGCCCTGCAGCACCAGATTGTTCCGCTGCTCCATGGTTCCTGCTCCCCTTTCTGCCGCAGCAAATTTTCAGTGGATGAAATCACTCTTCGTCTTCGCCCCGCTCGGCGGCCAGCTCTGCTTCAAGCTCGGCGTCGTGGAGCTTTTGGATCTTCTCCTCAATGTGGAACACCCGGTCCAGGTCGCCATACACGATCTGGCAGCAGACTTCCACCTGGAACCAGAAGCCGAACACCAGCATGAGCAGCAGGCCCAGCGGCATACAGAGGATGACAAGGCCCCAGAACAGGATGGTAACTACCGACGCCGCCAGCGCGTGGGGCAGGAACGCGATCATGCAGTTGACGCTGTTTTTCAGCGTCTGGAACAACGGCTGATCCAGCAGCACCACCTGCGGCCACATATAGGAGAACAGCATGTGGAGCAGCAGCAGGTTGAGCACCGTTGCCACCCACATGGGCACGCCCACATTGGTGCCGTGGTAGAGCATGTTGAAGCAGAAATACACAAAGAAGATCTGCACCGTGACCACCACGCAGTAAAGCACGCCCGGCAGGATGCTGGCCTTGAAATTGCGCTTGAATGCCTTGCGGTAGGTCGTCCACCAGTAACCGGCCTCATCACGCAGGGCACGGAGAACGGTATCGTACATGCCGGCCAGCGCCGGGCCCGCCAGAATGCCGCCCGCAGCGGCACTGACCAGCATCACGGGGAGGCTGTTCATCAGAAAGCCGATGTAGACCAGGCAGATGACCGGGAGAAAGCCCAGGCAGGTGAGCAGGTTTGCAAGGAACATGCTGCTCATATCGCGGCCCACCAGCTCGAAGAAACGGCCTACGCCGGTCTTGCGGGGGGCGTCTTTCTCCACGCCCGGCCCCGCTTTGAAATCATTTGCAGAGGGGAATAAACTCATGTGTCGTTCCGGTTCCTTTCCTGCTGCCCGGCGGGCAGCGTCTGGCAGGCACCGGCGTTTCTCTCTGGAAGCGCCATTGTGCTACCTTTGTAGTTATAACTATACCCGGATTTTGTGGATTTTGCAAGCTGCAAAGGCTAGGATTTGTAAAAAAAGTATTTTCTCTCCCTTTTTACGGAAAAGTGTGTTACAATAAACTGGGATTTTTATCGCCCATTCCCATTGAAAGGAGCATCTCTCATGAGCATTTTCCGCACCATTGCAATGTTCCTCTATCTTTTTGGATACATGATCGTTCACTACAATATCCTCCGCCGGGGCGAGCGCGCGCTGGCCGCAGGCGACATGGACACGGTGGAGCAGATCGTCAACGAGCACATCCCCCACTGGAGCCGGCAGATTCTGCGCATCACAGGGGTCCAGCTTCTGGTGGAGGGGCTGGACAACATCCCCAAAGACACTGCCTGTGTGTTTGTGGGCAACCACCGCAGCTACTATGATATCCCCCTGCTGCTGGCCGGGCTGGACCGGCCCCACGGCATCCTGGCCAAGGAGGAGCTGGGGAAGATCCCCCTGCTCAACCGCTGGATGAAGCTGTTGGGCTGCGTGTTCGTCCAGCGGGACGACGTGCGCGCCTCCGTCCGGGCCCTGAACGACGCCACCGCCATCGTGGAGAGCGGCAGGAGCTTTGTCATCTTCCCCGAGGGCACCCGCTACAAGGGCGAAGAGGGCGGCGCCGGCGAGTTCAAGCAGGGCGCGTTCCGCATCGCGGTCAAGACAGGCGCTCCCGTGGTGCCGGTAGCCATCACCGGGGCACGGGCCCTGTTTGAGAGCAACGGCAACCTCTGCCACCCGGGCACGGTACGCATCAAGGTGCTGCCCCCCATCCAGACCGCGGGCATGAGCCGCGCCGAGCAGAAACAGCTTCCCGACGCCGTCCGTCAGACCATTCTGGCCGAATTATAAGGAGCTTCCATGGCAAGCTATCGTTACGAGCGCGACATCGACCCCAAGGACCTTGCCCCCCGCAAAGAGCGGCAGTACACCCGGAAAGAAAAGTGGGCCAACTGGTGGGATTATAACCTCAAGTGGGTCATCCTCATCGGCATTGCCGTGGCCTTTGTGGCTTACAACTTTATCGGGCAGTATTTCTTTGTGCCCAAGCCCGATTACAACATCGCCGTGGTGGCCCCCTACTACCTGCCCGACGACACCGTGACGGCCCTGCAGACGGCTCTTGCCCGGTACGGCGAGGACCGCAACGGCGACGGCAAGGTTCTGGTGACGCTGAACGTCTACACGCTGGACTACAGCGACGAGGATCCCCAGACCGAGAGCGCCGCCTACCTGACCATGGCGGGCACCACCAAGCTGGCCACTGACGTGCAGGGCGGCCTGAGCTCCATTTTTCTCCTCTACGACCCCGCCGGGTTCGAGGACAACACCGGAACCCTGCGGTATCTGGACGGCAGCCTGCCCGCCCCGGACAGTGACGACGACTGGTGGAACATGGTGTACAAGTGGACGGACTGCCCCGTGCTGGCCGGGCTGGACCTGGGCGAGTACCGGGCCGACACCACCCACGCCCAGGGCGGCGACAGCCAGCAGTACCTCTCCGATTTTTACATCGGGATGCGGGGTGCCTGGAACACCGCCACGGCGGAGAACCTCGCCGGCGGCGAGGAGCTCTGGCAGGCGTTGACCGCCGGGGCTGTCTCCACCCTGAGGGAGGGCTGAGCCATGCGGTTCCGTCTCATCCGCCGGGGCACGGCGGCACACTCCGCCGTGCCGAGCCATGCGGTTCCGTCTCATCCGCCGGGGCACGGCGGCACACTCCGCCGTGCCGGAAGCCCGCGCCCGCGGCCCCCG
>NZ_QTVP01000025.1:0-38801 GCF_003460645.1 Faecalibacterium sp. OF04-11AC
CGGCGGCAAAAAAGCCCCTGAGGGGCTTTTTTAGATGCGCGGCTCGCGCAATCCACCCGCGCCCACCAAGAACTCCAGTATCCGAACCGGGTGCTGGAGTTTCTGTTTTATAGAAACATATCAAGGGGATCGTAGCGGGTGGATTCGAACAGCATCGGCCGCCGCTATCCGTCCCGGCGGCAAAAAAGCCCCAGTGTAGAAATACACTGGGGCTTTTTCCAGAAAAATTATCCTTTCATCGGCACAAAACCGACTAAGTCCTTGACGACCTCACCGCCGATGATGAGGCCCGCCACCGACGGCACAAAGGCGTTGGAACCGGGGACAGAGCGGCGGATGGTGCACTTGCGCTGGGTGCCCGGAGGGCAGATGCAGTGGTCCTTGCAGCTGATGGAATCATCCTCAATGGGGGTCATGACGGGCTCCTTGGAGTAGACGACTTTCAGGTGCTTGATGCGGCGCTTACGGCACTCGGTGCGCATAACCTTGGCCAGCGGGCAGACGGAGGTCTTGTAGATGTCCGTCACCTCAAAGCGGGTGGGGTCCATCTTGTTGCCGGCACCCATGGCGCAGATGATGGGCACACCGGCCTCTTTTGCCTTGACCACCAGCGCGATCTTCCCCGTAACGGTATCAATGGCATCCACGACGTAATCATACTGGGTGAAATCGAACTGATCCTGCGTCTCCGGAGTGAAGAACGTCTTGTAGGTGGTCACTTTGATGTTGGGGTCGATATCGTGGATGCGCTGCTCGGCCACATCCACCTTATACTGGCCCACCGTCTTGCGGGTGGCCACGATCTGGCGGTTGAGGTTGGTGAGGCAGACCTTATCGTCGTCGATCAGGTCCAGCGCTCCCACGCCGCTGCGGGCCAATGCCTCCACGGTATAGCCGCCCACACCGCCGATGCCAAACACAGCCACTCGGCAGTGGTGTAATTTTTCCATTGCCTCTGCACCCAGCAGCAGCTGCGTGCGGGAATATTGATCTTGCATAAATTTCCTACCCTTTTCTCTACGATTGCACCTGACGTTTCACCGTGCGGCGCAGTTATTTTTGTTTTTCGATCGCTGTTCTCCCGACTGCCA
Source organism: Faecalibacterium sp. OF04-11AC (assembly GCF_003460645.1). Taxonomy (NCBI): domain Bacteria; kingdom Bacillati; phylum Bacillota; class Clostridia; order Eubacteriales; family Oscillospiraceae; genus Faecalibacterium; species Faecalibacterium sp. OF04-11AC. The sequence continues at coordinate 1,092 of NZ_QTVP01000025.1, forward strand.
AGGGCTCCCCTGATCGAAAAGACTCCCCCGGTCGGGGGAGGTGGCACGAAAGTTCCGAAAGGGGAGTGGCTGGCATCGCAAAGCGATGACTGAGAGGTTTATCTCTCTACACTCGTGATCGTCCCGCCGCCCAGGACGACATCCCCCTGATACAGCACCACGGCCTGGCCGGGGGTAGGGGCACGCTGGGGCTGGTCAAATTCCAGCCGGAAACCGCCCTCCGCGGGGAAAACGGTGGCAGGCTGTTCCACCTGATGGTACCGGGTGCGGGCGGTTACCCGCAGCGGCTCCGTCAGCCCCGGAACACTGATCCAGTTGACCTCGTCCGCATAGACGACGCGGTCAAACAGGGCATCCTCCGGGCCGACTGTGACGGTGTTGGCCTGCATATCCTTGGCGCAGACATAGACCGGTGCCCCCATAGCAAGGCCCAGCCCCTTGCGCTGACCGATGGTGTACCGGACAGCTCCCTGATGGGTGCCCACCCGGCTGCCGTTTTCATCGAGGAAATCGCCGGGAGGATAATGCTTTCCCGTGAAGTCCTCCATGAACTTGGCGTAATCCCGGTCGGGCACAAAGCAGATGTCCTGGCTGTCGTGCTTGCGGGCGTTGATGAAGTGCCGCTTCTCCGCAATCTCCCGCACCTCGGTCTTGTGCAGGCCGCCCAGCGGCAGGCGTACCCGGGCCAGCTGCTCCTGGGTGAGGTTGTACAGCACATAGCTCTGGTCTTTGCCCTCGTCCAATCCCTTTTTCAGGAGCCAGCGGCCCGTGGCCTCGTCCTGCTCCACCCGGGCATAATGGCCCGTGACCACATAGTCGATGCCGTGGGCGTCGGCCCAGCGGAGTAGATGGTCAAATTTCATATACTTGTTGCAGTCGATGCAGGGGTTGGGCGTGCCGCCCGCCTCATACACCCGGATGAATTTCTCGATGATCTTCTCCCGGAAATCGGCGGTAAAATCCACCACCTCATAGGGGATGTCCATGGCAAACGCCACCTCAGCGGCATCCTCGATATCCCGTTCCGAGCAGCAGGTGTGGAAACCGGACTGTCCCAGCGTCTCGTTGCGGGTAAGCCGCATGGTAACGCCCGTGCACTCATAGCCCGCCTGCTGCATCAGCCATGCCGCCACCGAGCTGTCCACGCCTCCGCTCATGGCAATGAGCGCCTTGGGCTGGTTCTGTGTCTCTGTCATGCAAATACTCCTGTTGTGTTCAACATACCAAGTCAGTAGATATAATACTACCGCACAATTTTTCGCTTGTCAAGTCGTGCAAAATCACGGATCCAATTCTATTTTCACCGCTGCCAGCAGGGCTTGCCGTTCGTTGGGGAGCTGCCCGGTGATGACGGCTTCCAGCAAAGCCTCCAGCTGTCCGCGCAGGCCCGGGCCGGGCTTTGCGCCCAGCGCCATCAGGTCCCGGCCATTGACGGCCAATTGCCCCACCCGGCAGCAGGCGTTTTCCGCTTGCAGCCGGCCTGCTGCCGTTTGCAGGGCCGCAAAGGCAGCCGCCTGTTCCGGCCTGTGGGCCGCGCAGAGAGCCAGCAGACGGCGGAGGGGATCCGGCTCCAGCCGGCCCAGCAGGCGTCTGGCCTGGATCGCCCGGGCAGCCGTTTTTTCTTCCGGAACCAGCCCGGCCTCCCGGACAAGGGTGGTCACTTCCTCGATGAGGGCATTGGAACAGCGCAGCTGTTTGAGTGCTTTCCGTGTCCCCTGCTCCCCCAGCGGGAGCAAAAGTGCCGCCAGCCGGGCGGACACCTCCGGCAGGCCTTCGGGCAGAGTGTCGATGATGGCCCGGGCCGCTTCAAACCGCGGGACGTTTTCCGGCGTGAACAGCTCCGGCAGCACCACCGCAAAAACGGCAGGCTCCATCCACGTTCCTGGCTTGGGCGCTGCCAGCAGGCGGGTCAGTTCCTCCGTGATACGCTCCGTGGAGACGCAGTCCAGATGGGCACAGAGCTCCCGCGCCGCCTGCCCGGTAGCCGGGTCGATTTCAAAGCCAAACCGCGCCGCGAACCGGTAGAGCCGCAGGATGCGGAGGGCATCCTCGGTAAAGCGCTGGTGCGGCACGCCCACAGCCCGGACAAGGCCCCGGGCCAGGTCTTTCTGCCCGCCAAAGGGGTCGATCAGTCCCTCCTCGGCGCTGTAGGCCATGGCGTTGATGGTAAAATCCCGCCGGGCCAGGTCTTCTTTCACGTCCGGCACAAAAGCCACGGAATCCGGGTGGCGGCCATCCGAGTAGCTGCCCTCGGTGCGGAAAGTCGTCGTCTCGTAGAGTTTTCCACCATATTTGACCGTCACGGTGCCGTGCTGTAAACCCGTTGGGATGCACTGCTCTTTCCCGAATCGATCCAGCACCTGCCGGGGCAGGGCGCTGGTGCAGAGGTCCCAATCGTGGGGCGTAAGACCCAGCAGGCTGTCCCGGACGCAGCCGCCCACGGCGTAAGCCGCATAGCCTGCCCCGTGCAGGGCATCCAGCAGAGCTGCCGCGCCGGAGTCCAGTTTGATTTTATGGTCAGCCATGGGGTTCCTCCTCGAATTGCAGGGTCAGCTGCTTGCCGTCAAAGCCGCACTCCGCCTGCGGGAATGTCCCCTGCGCAAAGTGCAGGCACTCCTCCGGCTCCGTGATCATGGGCGAATAGTGCACCAGCCAGAGCCGCTTTGCCCCGGCCCGGGCGGCGAGGGCCGCGCTCTGCCCAAATGTGCTGTGACCGTACTGTTTTGCCTGGGCTTCCTGCTCCGGCTCCGCATAGGTGGCATCGCAGAGAAGCAGGTCGGCGTCCTGAGCCGCTGCCTCCAGCGCCGGGCAGGGAGCCGTATCCCCGGAGAAGACGAATTTCAGCCCCCGGCGCGGCGGGCCCAGCACCTCTGCCGGGGTCACTTCCCACTCCCTCACCTGTACCGTCTCTCCGTGCTGTAATTTTTTCCAGTCTGCCACAGGCACGCCCAGCGCCCGGGCCTTTTCGGGCAGGAATCGTCCGGCCCGGGGCAGCGTGAGCGCATACCCCCGGCTGGGCACCCGGTGCCGGGTGAGGATGGGCAGCAGCTGTGCCCCCGCAGGCCAGCCAAAGGCCGCAAGGTCTACGGGGTCTTTGTCCAGCTGCCGGGCCCGGATGGGATACGGCAGCGGCCCGGTCAGGGTGCGCAGGGCAGGCCAGATGGCATCCAGCCCGGCAGGCCCGTAGAGCGCCAGCGGGCGGGTGCGGCCCTGGCAGCCCAGCGTCTGCAGCAGCCCCGGCAGACCAAAGATATGGTCGCCATGGTAATGAGTCAGGCAGATCGCGTCCAGCTTCATCAAATTGACCCCGGCCCGGCGGGCGGCGGCCTGGGTGCCCTCGCCGCAGTCAAACAGCAGGCTGTGGCCCACGCATTCGGCTGCCGCCGCTGTCAGTGCCCGGTCCGGCAGGGGCATGGTGGCCGCCGTGCCCAGCAGTGTAATGGTCAGCATACAAACTCTCCCCACAGAAAAATCATTCAGCTATAGTGTACCACACTTGCGTCCCGCGCACAATCGCCGCCCGTGGTGCATACCATAGGGCAGCAACACAAAACAAGGAGGGAGCGCCATGCAGCGCAAACGTCCGCCCCCGGCCCAGCGGCAGATCTGGACCATTCTGCTCATTCTTGCTCTTCTGGTACTGTTCGTGCTGACGGTAGGAGCCAGCTGCACCGCTAACCCGTACCTGTACGGCGGGCGGGGGCTGGTGGTGTTCCTGCCCGCTTCCACAACGCCCAGCAGCATCCTGGCGCCGTTTTAGAGCAATTCAGGACTGCGAAGTATTACTTTTGTGTCCTGAATCAAAACTTTTTTAAAAAACGTGTTGACAACCAACCCACTGCGGGAGTAGAATACTGCCAAACCAGTGAGAGGGCATAAGTACCCCCACGATCCCCTGCTTTCCCAGAGAGTGCCGCGTTTGGTGGGAGCGGCGCAGAGCAGCTGTGGGCGGGAATGGGCCTTTGAGGGCAAACCAAACCGTATGGCGTAAATTTTATGGCATACGCAGTAGGGGCGACGGAGAGCGTCTCCGTGAACAAAGCCGGTATGTGTTGGCATATCACGAGAGGGCGGGGCGCAAATCCCGCCAAAATTGGGTGGCACCGCAGGAGTGCTGGCTCGTTCAAAAATTTGAATGTTGGCCGCTCTTGTCCCAATACACGAATTGTGTTTGGGATAAGGGCGGCTTTTTATTTGCCATAAGTCCCTTGTCCCACAGAGTGAAGAGGCGCGCTGGTTTGCGACAGCGGCCCCGGAAAGGACAAGCCTTATGAAGACCGAAACGAACATCCCGTACAAGTATTACCTGGAAGAATCCGAGCTGCCCACCGCATGGTACAATGTGCGGGCGGACATGAAAAACAAGCCCGCTCCCCTGCTCAATCCCGGCACCCTGCAGCCCATGACCGCCAAAGAGCTGGACGGCGTTTTCTGCGATGAGCTGGTGCAGCAGGAGCTGGACGACACCACCCCCTATATCCCCATCCCGGATGAGATCCGCGAATACTACCGGATGTATCGTCCGAGCCCCCTGTGCCGTGCCTACCGGCTGGAAGAAGCCTGGGCACCCCGGCCAAGATCTACTATAAGTTTGAGGGCAATAACACCAGCGGCAGCCACAAGCTGAACAGCGCCATTGCGCAGGCCTACTACGCCAAGAAGCAGGGCCTGAAAGGCGTGACCACTGAGACGGGTGCCGGCCAGTGGGGCACGGCGCTCTCCATGGCCTGCAGCTACTTCGGGCTGGATTGCAAGGTCTACATGGTCAAGGTAAGCTACGAGCAGAAGCCGTTCCGCCGCGAGGTGATGCGCACCTATGGTGCTTCCGTCACTCCCAGCCCCAGCATGACCACCAATGTAGGCCGCAAGATCCTGGCCGAGCACCCGGACACCACGGGCAGCCTGGGCTGCGCCATCAGCGAGGCGGTGGAAGTTGCCACCTCCACCCCGGGCTACCGCTATGTGCTGGGCAGCGTGCTCAACCAGGTGCTTCTCCACCAGAGCGTCATCGGTCTGGAGACCAAGACCGCACTGGACAAACTGGGCGTCAAGCCTGACATCATCATCGGCTGCGCTGGCGGCGGCAGCAATCTGGGCGGCCTCATCAGCCCGTTCATGGGCGAAAAGCTCCGGGGCGAGGCAGACTACCGCTTTATTGCGGTAGAACCCGCCAGCTGCCCCAGCCTGACCCGCGGCAAGTTCGTGTACGACTTCTGCGACACCGGCATGGTCTGCCCGCTGGCCAAGATGTACACTCTGGCTCCGGCTTCATCCCCAGTCCCAACCACGCAGGCGGCCTGCGCTACCACGGCATGAGCAGCATCCTGAGCCAGCTCTATCACGACGGCCTGATGGAGGCCCGCAGCGTGGAGCAGACCAGCGTGTTTGAGGCCGCTGAGCAGTTCGCCCGCATTGAGGGTATCCTCCCCGCCCCGGAGAGCAGCCACGCCATCCGGGTGGCCATCGACGAAGCGCTCAAGTGCAAGGAGACCGGCGAGAAAAAGACCATCGTCTTCGGCCTGACGGGCACCGGCTACTTTGACATGGTGCCTATGAGAAATTCCATGACGGCAAGATGACCGATTCCATTCCCACCGACGCCGACCTGCAGAAAGGCTTTGACGGCATCCCGCAGTTCCCCGGCAACGAGATCTGATTCCATCTATAAATTTGTAACGCACAAAAGAGCGGCTGCTTCGCAGCCGCTCTTTTGCTTTTGACTTTGTTGCACGAAACGACACAAAAGGAAGAATATAGGAGAAAAATGGAACGTTTCTCGCAAAACGGGGGACATTCTGCCAGAGAGCTGCCGCCGGGGAATCACTCGCCGCGGACAGCTGCGAAACCTGCCTCGAGGTCGGCGATGATATCGTCGATGTGCTCGGTGCCGATGGACAGGCGGATGGTGTTCTGGTAGATCTGCTGTTCGGCCAGCTCCTCATCGTTCAGCTGGCTGTGGGTGGTGGAAGCCGGGTGGATGACCAGGCTCTTGACGTCGGCAACGTTGGCCAGCAGGGAGAAGACTTTCAGGTTGTCGATGAACTTGAATGCTTCCTCGCGGCCGCCCTTGATATTAAAGGTGAAGATGGAAGCGCCGCCGTTGGGGAAATACTTCTCATACAGGGCGTGATCCGGGTGATCGGGCAGAGAGGGGTGGTTGACCTTTTCCACCTGCGGATGGTTGGCCAGGAACTCCACGACTTTCTTGGTGTTCTCCACATGGCGCTCAATGCGCAGGCTCAGAGTCTCGGTGCCCTGCAGCAGCAGGAACGCGTTGAACGGAGAGATGGTAGCGCCGGTATCGCGCAGCAGGATGGCGCGGATGTAGGTGACGAATGCGGCAGGACCTGCAGCCTCGGCAAAGGAGACACCGTGGTAGCTGGGGTTGGGTGCCGCAATGTTCGCATACTTGCCGCTGGCTTTCCAGTCGAACTTGCCACTGTCCACGATGATACCGCCCAGGGTGGTGCCGTGGCCGCCGATGAACTTGGTGGCAGAGTGGACCACGATGTCCGCGCCGTGCTCGATGGGACGGATCAGGTACGGGGTGCCAAACGTGTTATCAATGACCAGCGGCAGGCCGTGCTTGTGAGCAATGGCTGCGATGGCGTCGATATCGGGGATATCACTGTTGGGGTTGCCCAGAGTCTCCAGATAGACCGCCTTGGTGTTGGGCTGGATGGCGTTCTCCACCTCGGCCAGGTCATGGGCGTTGACAAAGGTGGTGGTGACGCCAAACTGGGTCAGGGTGTGCTCCAGCAGGTTGTAGCTGCCGCCGTAGATGGTCTTCTGGGCCACGATGTGGTCGCCTGCCTGAGCCAGAGCCTCGATGGTGTAGGTGATGGCAGCGGCACCGGAAGCGGTCGCCAGAGCCGCCACGCCGCCTTCCAGGGCCGCGATGCGCTTCTCAAAAACGTCCTGGGTGGAGTTGGTCAGGCGGCCATAGATATTGCCGGCGTCTGCCAGGCCGAAGCGGTCAGCCGCATGCTGGCTGTTGCGGAAGACATAGGAAGTGGTCTGGTAAATGGGCACCGCGCGGGAATCGGTAGCGGGATCGGCCTGCTCCTGGCCAACATGCAGCTGAAGGGTCTCAAATTTATAGTTAGACATAGTATTTTTCTCCTCTATTTATACTTTTAGTATTACTTTTACTTACAAAAAAGCCCGGGAACTGATGTTTGTTCAGTACCCGGGCCTGAAATCCAGTTGTCGTTCCCTTTGGGCAGGGCTGCCGCTTCCGTTGGCCGTCACATTCGGGCGGCGGAGGGCAGTGCACAGCTTTGGGTCAGACAGATTCGTTCAGCCCGGGCGCTGTACATTCGCCCACAACGGAAGTTTGCATGGAGCAGTTCGTTCCAGATCAGCGTCATTTTGCTTGCCCTCCTTTCAGTCGTTTCACCATTTTTCTTATTCCCACTTGGTTAGTGGTCTGGTGTGTCTGTAGTATATCCCCATTTACCTACATTGTCAATAGGTTAAGTCCAATTTTTTCAAAAAATTGGGGGTCAGTTTTCCGGGGGCGTTATGGGCAGGGAAAAAATTCAAGGCAGGATCAAGCTGGAAGCGCCGTACCAATTAAAACGCGGCGCTTATCCTGGCTTGTTCACGGAAATGTCATCCGGCTGCGGTATACTGATCCCGTAACACGCCTAAACCTCAGACCCGAAAGGATTTGTGCTATGAAATTTCTCTTCCGTATCCTCCGGCGGCTGGTCGGCTATCTGCTGGGGGTGCTGCTGGTGGCACTGATCGCCGCCGCGGCCACCTTTGGCTGGCAGGGGTACAAGCTCTACCAGAGCGCCGTGCAGGCCACCCCGCTGGAAACGCTCTACCAAAACATCACGGCCCGGCCCAGCTTTGTGCCCTATGACCAGCTGCCCCAGACCTACATTGACGCCGTCCTCTCAGTGGAGGACAGCCGTTTTGTCCACCACCACGGCGTGGACCCGCTCGCCATCGCCCGGGCACTCTGGGCCGACCTGCGTTCCGGCACCCTGGCCGAGGGCGGCAGCACCATCACCCAGCAGCTGGCCAAAAACGTCTATTTCACCCAGGAAAAGCGGATGGCCCGCAAGGCGGCGGAGATGTTTGCCGCGCTGGACATCGAGAAGCATTACTCCAAACAGGAAATTTTTGAGATGTACGTCAACACCATCTACTTCGGCAACGGCTGCTATGGCGTGGCCGAGGCCGCCGAGGGGTATTTTAAGACAGACGCCGCCTCTCTGACCGATGCTCAGGCCGTGGTGCTGGCGGGCCTGCCGCAGGCCCCTCGTATATGCCTCCAGCCCGGCGCTGGCCCACAAGCGAGCCCGGGTGGTACTGCAGCGGATGGTGGACTGCCATAAGCTCACCCAGGATGCCGCCGCCCAGCTCTCCGCCGAGACAGACGTGATCCCGTTCATCACCCGCAGCATTGCCTGAAGATCCCGCAGCTCCCTGTAAAAAGGGGGCTGTTTTTCTGCCCGGAAAATTTTCCAGGGCAAAAATGCAAAAAGATTGCAATTTGGTATTGCAATCCGCGCCGAATGCGTGTATACTGTACTCCGCACCCAAAATGCAACCAATTTGCAATTTACAAGATGAAAGCGATTTTTCTGAGGAGTACCCATGGATCTGTTTCTGGATGTTCTGGCCGAGAGCCTGGTTGATACCGCCAAGATGCTGCCGTTTTTGTTCTTGGCTTACCTGTTTATTGAATATGTGGAGACCCGCCACGGCGAGCGGATCGAAGCGCTGCTGGCCGGCGGCGGGCGCTGGGGTTTTGTACCGGGAGCCCTGCTGGGCTGTGTGCCCCAGTGCGGCTTCTCCGCCATTGCCTCCAACTTTTACGCCTCCCGGGTGGTGACGCTGGGCACATTGATGGCGGTTTTCCTTGCCACCAGCGACGAAGCCATCCCCCTGCTGGTGTCCATGCCCGCTTACTGGGACAAGCTGGTTTTGCTGATGGTGCTCAAAGTGCTGTACGCCATCGCCGTGGGCTTTGGGCTGGATTTTGTCCTCCGGAAAGCCCTGCCCAAGGGGCTGCGGGGCGGCTACACCGGCCGTGCCGATGAGGTGGACTGCCACGAGGAACACGACGATGCGGAGGGCCATCACCAGCCCATCTGGAAAGCAGCCCTCCGCCACACGCTGGAGATCTTCGTCTTCATTTTCGCGTTCAGCCTCGTGTTCGGCCTCATCGTGGAGGGCGTGGGCGAGGATGTCTTTGCCGACGTGCTGGGCCGGATGGGCTTTTTCCAGCCCGTGGTAGCCGCGCTGGTGGGCCTCATCCCCAACTGCGCCGCCAGTGTTCTGCTCACCCAGCTCTATGTCGAGGGTGCCCTGCGGTTCTCCAGCCTGGTGGCCGGCCTGTGCACCGGAGCCGGTGTGGGCCTGGCCGTGCTCTGGCGGGCCAACCCCTCCTGGAAGCAGAACCTTTTCATCACCGGCCTCACCTGGGCCTGCGGTGCGTTCCTTGGCGTTGCCATGCAGGTGGTGGTCGCGCTGGTGGGCTGATGCCGCGTAAAATTTAGTCTTACCGCCGTTTCGGGATGTCCCGGAGCGGCGTTTTGTGTTATACTGGGAGAAAGAATGAATTTCCAGGAGAAGACAGCCATGCAATACAAGCTTTTAGCCAGCGATTACGATAATACCCTTGTCCCCTTTGGGGAACACTTTCCCCGCCCGGCGGTGGTCAAGGCCGTCAAGAAGATGCAGGCGGCGGGCGGCAAGTTCGTCCTCAGCACGGGGCGGGCCTGGTCGGCCGTGAACCGCAAGGGCCAGCTGGGCGGCATCCGGTTTGATTACGCCATCACCTGCAACGGTGCCTGCGTGCTGGACCGGGAGGGCCGCATCATTGCGGAGCACCCGCTGACCAATGAGGAGATGTACGCGCTGGTGGATTTCTGCGAGGATTACAACTATCCTTTGCAGTTCGATTTCAAGGACGCCTACTACGCCTACTGCGAGTACGATTACCTCAAGGCCTGCTACGACCACATGAACGCCCCGGGCTGGAGTGCATCGACGGCGAAGATCAGGACCGCCACCTCATTGATATGCCCCACGCCGCCTTTGCCGTGCTGCCCCCGGCCGCGCTGGAGGAATTCAACAAAAAGTACGGCCACCTGGACCTGCACTGGATGCAGGTGGGCGGCGGGATGCCCGGCGGCTGGTACTCGTTTGACATCGTGCGGGGCGGCATCGACAAGGGCGTAGGCCTGGCCGACCTGTGCGCCCGGATGGGCCTCACGCTGGACGACGCCGTGGCGGCAGGCGACTCTGCCAACGACATCGGGATGCTGAAAGCAGCAGGCCTCTCCTGCTGCATGGCCAATGGCACCCCGGAGGCCAAAGCTGCCGCCAAGCGGGTCATCGGGGATGTGCGGGAGGACGGCCTGGCCGCCCTCATCGAGGAGCTGTGGTTCGACGGCCCCAAAGCCGAGCCCTCGGGCAAGACGCTCGGTTCCCCGTGGGAGGCCATGGAGGAGCAGAAATGAGCTTCGCGCCTGTATACGGGCCCCGCAGCCGGGCCTTGATTTTAGGCACCTGGCCCAGCCCCAAGAGCCGGGAGATGGCTTTTTACTACGGCCACCCGCAGAACCGCTTCTGGCCCATGCTGGCAGCCCTGACCGGGGAGCCCATACCCGCCCGGGAAGATATTGACGCCAAAAAGCAGCTCATCCTGCGCCATGGGCTGGCCCTCTGGGATACATTGGAGAGCTGCACCATCACGGGTGCCTCGGATGCTTCCATCAAAGATGTGGTGCCCAACGATATTGCCGCCCTGCTGGCTAAGGCTCCCATTGAGGCGGTGTTCTGCAACGGGGCCACGGCATACAAAATTTACTGCAAATATTTACAACCCATCAGTGGCATTGCCGCCGTCAAGCTGCCCAGCACCAGCCCCGCCAACGCGGCCTGCCGCCCGGAGAAGCTTCGGGAAGTATGGGGTGCCGCCTTAGCCGATTGGTTGATTAACGTATGATGGCAAACCTGTAAATTATTCATGAAACGCTTGCGTTTTTGCCAAAAAGCTTTATGATGGAGAGGAAAGGGGCTAAATTTCTTGAATGCCCCGGAAAAGGAGACGCTTCATGAGCAAGATCATCCGCACCCGGAAACCCAGTGTCCTGCCGTTTTACGCAGGCGCTCTGGTGTTCGTGGTGCTCTGCGCGGTGCTCCCGGTGTACAAACTCTGGGCACTGCTGGTGGCGCTGGGCGGCGCTGCCGCGGCGTTTGGCCTGGGGCAGAAATTCTGCCCGCCCCATGTGGTGGAACACGAGGTGCCGTTCCACACCGGGCAGGACGACGTGGACGCCATGCTGACCGATATCCAGCAAAAGCTCGATACCCTGCACGGCCTCAATGCTTCCCTGCCGGACCCGGCGCTCTCCGCCGCCATGGACCGGATGGAAAAGGCAGGCCGCTCCATTGTGGAAGCAGTCGAAGCCAACCCTGCCAAAGCCAAACAGGTGCGGCGCTTTGCCAACTACTATCTGCCCGATGCGGTGAACATTCTGCAGCAGTACGCCACGCTGGCGCGGCAGGGCGTCAAGGGCGAGAACGCCGCCGCCATCCGTACCGAAGTGGAACACAACGCGGCATCCATTGCCACGGCCTTTGAAAACCAGCTGGACGCCCTGTATGCCGCTGAGAGCATGGACCTCTCGGCAGACCTGACGGTTTTGCAAACATGTTAAAGGGACAAGGCCTTTAACGCGTAGATTTGGAAAGGAAGGAATCCCCATGGCTGAGAACAACACTTTCAATTTTGATCTGGACGCACCCGCTACCCCCACCTTGACGCTGGACCCGGTGGAAGAAGCCGCTCCTGCTGAGGAAAAGAAGCCCGAGCCCGCCCCGGCCCCGGAGGAGGTCAAGCTGACCGCTGAGGAAAAGGCCATGGTGGACGCCTTTGCGCAGAAGATCGACATTACCAACAGCCAGCAGGTGCTGCAGTACGGCTCTGCCTGCCAGAAGAAGATCGGCGATTTCTCGGAGGCCGCTCTCGCCAAGGTGTCCACCAAGGACCTGGGCGAAGTGGGCAATATGATCACCGACCTCATTGGCGAGCTGAAGAGCTTTGACGCCAACGAGGAGCAGCAGAAAGGCATCCTGGGTTTCTTCAAGAAAAAAGGCGACCAGATCGACAACCTGAAGACCAAGTACAACAAGGCCGAGACGAATGTGGAGAACATCCAGTCCATGCTGGAAGGCCATCAGGTGCAGCTGCTCAAGGACATCGCCATGCTGGATAAGATGTATGAGCTGAATATGGCCTACTTCAAGGAGCTGAGCATGTATATCCTGGCCGGCAAAAAGAAGCTGGCGGACGTGCGTGCCAAGGAACTGCAGCAGGCCATGGACAAGGCCAAAGCTTCCGGCCTGCCGGAGGATGCCCAGGCCGCCCGGGACCTGGCCGACCAGTGCGAGCGGTTTGAGAAAAAGCTCTACGACCTGGAACTGACCCGGAACATCAGCCTGCAGATGGGCCCCCAGATCCGCCTGCTGCAGAACAACAACTCCATGATGGCGGAAAAGATCCAGTCCACCATCGTCAACACCATCCCCCTGTGGAAGAACCAGATGGTGCTGGCCCTGGGCCTGGCCCACAGCCAGCAGGCCATGCAGGCCGAGCGCGCCGTCACCGACATGACCAACGAGCTGCTCAAGAAGAACGCTGACGCCCTCAAGATGGGCACCATTGAGACGGCAAAAGAGTCTCAGCGCGGTGTGGTGGACATCGAGACCCTGCAGCAGACCAACAAGAGCCTTATCGAGACGCTGGACGAGCTGAACAAGATCCAGACCGAGGGCCGCGCAAAGCGTGCCGCCGCCGAGCAGGAGCTGACCCGCATTGAGGATGAGCTCCGCGCCAAGATGATGGAAATTCGGAGCTAAACAGAAATGGCAAACGCAGATTTTTCCAAGCAGAGCAGCACCCAGGGCCCGCGCGGCTTTGACAGCGGCAGCTACCGTGAGGCAAAGCGCGCGGACGAGGATGCCCTGCACCTGACCCCTGCCCAGCAGAAGCTGGCAGTGCTGGAGAACAGGCTCCCCGCGGCCCTGCGCAATCGCGGCGCGGCACTGGCGCTGAGCATCGTCGTGATGCTGGCCGCGTTCTTCGGATTGGGCGGGGCCAAACTCAAGGCAAAATACAACAGCGCCAGCCAGTGGTTTCCCTACGGTGTCGCCGCCGACAACGGCTATACCCTCAACGAGGAGCTGCTCACCCGGCTGAACACCGCCGCCAATGTCATCACGACGGGCACCAGCACTCTCGGGGCCGACAGCACCGAGGTGCAGGCCGCGCAGACGGCACTGGACGATTTCTCCGCCTGCCTGGACGCGGTGCAAGCCGATGGCAGCAAGCAGGATCTGACCTCCCTGCCCTACTATCAGGCAGCACGATGCACGCCCTCTATCAGGCCAACGAGGCACTTGGTGCTGCCATCGACCAGCTCTATGCAAAACTCCAGGAGCGGGCCGCGGACCCCATGAAGATGGGCGCGGTACAGGGCCAGTACGGCCAGTTCAACAGCGCCCAGACCATCCTCAGCAATCTCAATTACAATCAGGCCGTTACGGCCTATCAGAATGATACCAGCGGCTTTCCGGCAGCTCTGCTGAAAGGCCTGTTCGGGATCAAGGAGGTGGAGCCTTTCGCATGAAAACGATGAAATTCCTCGCCCGGCGCGTCAGCGCTCTGGTGCTGGTGGCCACTGTAGGGCTGACAGCCCTTGTGCCGGCCGCCTTTGCGGCACCGGCCAGCCTGCCGGACCTGCCCAAAGACCAATGCGTTGTGGACGATGCCAATGTCCTGAGCAGCAGCACCGTGCAGACCATTCAGGATCTGAACACCCAGCTGGATGCCAGCTGCAAGGGTGCTCAGATCGGCGTGCTGACCGTGGATTACACGGGCAACGTCTCCACGGAGGATTACGCCGTGGAGGCCGCCAACACCTGGGGCCTGGGCAGCAGCTCTGAGAACAACGGTGTTCTCATCCTGCTGGTGATGCAGAGCCCCGAGTACGCCGACGGCGACTACTACCTGACCTACGGCGACGGCTTCCGCAACACAACGCTGGCCAGCCAGGCCAGTGCCATCGCACAGACCATGGAGGATGACTTTGCCTCCCAGAACTACGATGGCGCCGTGACCACCTGTGCCCGGAACGTGGCCAACACCATTGCGGACATCTATGGTGTGAGCCTCAGCGGTTATACAACCAGTAATGTGGCTGGCGGAAATTACAATTATACCGACAATTACCACGAAGCCCCGGTGGCAAAGCCCGCTTTCTGGGAGACAGCCGTGGACGGCCTGTTCACCCTCCTGGCCTACGGCATCGTCATCATTGCCCTGTTCTTCATGTTCGTGGTTCCTTTCGGCCACTCTGCAGGCTGGTACTGGGGCCCGTTCGGCTGGTTTGGCTGGCGGCACCGCCGTGGTCCCCGCCGCCCGCCGTATGATGATTTCGGCCCCGGTCCGGGTGGTTTCTATGGCCCCCGTGGCCCGCGTGGCCCCAGAGGCCCCCGGCCTCCGCGGGGCGGTGGATTCGGCAGCGGCGGCGGAAGTTTTGGCGGCATGGGCGGTGGACGCTCGGGCGGCAGCTTTGGCGGCGGCGGTTCGTTCCACGCCGGAGGCGGCAGCTTCCATGGCGGCGGCGGTGGACGCGGGCGTTAAATAAGCATAAAAAAACTCCTGCACAGAGGTGCAGGAGTTTTTTCATGCAAGCGAAATTACTTGGTGCCGTAGATGCGGTCACCAGCGTCGCCCAGGCCGGGGACGATGTAGCCGTTCTCATTCAGGTGGTCGTCCTTGGCGCCCAGGTAGATATCCACATCGGGGTGAGCCTTGTGCAGGGCCTCGATGCCTTCCGGAGCGGCGATCAGGCCGATGAACTTGATCCGCTTTGCGCCGTGCTTCTTGATCTGGGTGATGGCGTCAATGGCGCTGCCGCCGGTAGCCAGCATGGGGTCCAGCACCAGCACATCACGCTCCGCGATATCCTGAGGCAGTT
Source organism: Faecalibacterium sp. OF04-11AC (assembly GCF_003460645.1). NCBI lineage: Bacteria > Bacillati > Bacillota > Clostridia > Eubacteriales > Oscillospiraceae > Faecalibacterium > Faecalibacterium sp. OF04-11AC. The sequence goes on from NZ_QTVP01000025.1 coordinate 16,100, forward strand.
TGCAGAAATACTCCACAGGCTGCAGGGTCTGCTCGTCGCGGTACAGACCAATGAAGCCGACCTTGGCAGCGGGCAGCAGGGTGAGCATACCGTCCAGCATACCCATACCAGCGCGGAGGATGGGCACCAGAGCCAGCTTGCGGCCTGCCAGCACCTTGGTCTTTGCCATGGTGATGGGGGTCTCGATCTCCACCTCTTCCAGAGGCAGGTCACGGGTAGCCTCGTAGCACAGCAGGGTGGCGATCTCGCCTACCAGATCACGGAACTCCTTGGTACCGGTCTGCTTGTTGCGCAGAATGCTCAGCTTGTGCTGCAGCAGGGGGTGCTCAACGATCATGGGGGTCATAACAACACGCTCCTTATTATTTTATATTAGGTTATGGAATCCTTGTTTTGTTCGCCCTCTGGGGGAGCTGTCACCGCAAGTGACTGAGGGGGCGTGGAATCAGCGATTTTCAATGGCCATCAGCTTGGCGACACGCTTCTCGTGGCGGCCGCCTTCAAACTCGGTGTTGAGGAAGATATCCACCAGCTGGCAGGCAAGGCCGGGGCCCACTACACGGCCGCCCATGCACAGGGCGTTGGCGTCGTTGTGGCGGCGGGTGTACTCAGCGCTGAAGCTGTCGGAGCAGCAGCAGGCACGGATGCCCTTGACCTTGTTGGCGGCCATGCTGATGCCCACGCCGGTGCCGCAGAAGAGCAGTGCCTTGCTGCACTCACCCTTGACAACAGCGTCACAGGCAGGCAGAGCCATATCCGGGTAATCCACGCTGGCGGTGCTGTGGGTGCCGTAGTCGATATACTCCAGCCCCAGCTCTTCCAGATGGACCTTGACGGCCTCTTTCAGTTCAAATCCGCCGTGGTCGGCGGCCAGTGCGATGGGTTTTGCCATTGGTATCAATCCTTTCCCTTTGTTGCTCACTTTTTTGCTTCTTTGGTCTTGGATGCTTCCGCCTCTGCAGCCAGACGCTCGGCGCGCTCGCGCTCGGCCTGGCTCAGGCGGTGATAATCCGGCAGCAGAGCCTCGGGCAGCACGGTCTCCCCGTGCCGGGCCATCTGCTTTGCCACCAGTGCCACGGCGGCGGCACGGCCTCCCCGCAAAGCGGGCGGCACGGCCAGCACACCGGGAATTTCGCCGTACTTATTATAGCACAGAGCAGCCCCATCACCAACAAAAAACAGGGGCTTTTTGCAATTTTCTACAAATTGGGCCAGGTCAGCCACGGCACGGGCATCATCGTCCATCAGCCGCTCATGGGTCGCCAGGTCAAAGGCGGCGCTGTACACCTGGGCACGGCGGGCATCCAGCGCACAGAGCACAGTGCCCTCACCCGTGTGAGTAGCCGCCAGCGCTTCCAGGGTCGAGACCGGCGCGCAGAGCGTCTCCCGAGGGAACGCCAGCCCTTTGACGGCGGCCAGACCGATGCGCAGCCCGGTAAAGCTGCCGGGGCCTGCATTGACGCCGTAGACGTCGATATCCGCGCAGGTCAGATGGCAGAATTTGAGACAGTTGTCGATCAGAGGCATGATCGTCTCGCTGTGGGTCATGCCCGCGTCGAGATAGCACTCGTACAGCAGGCGGTCATCCTGCAGCAGGGCCACCCCCGCGGTCTTGCCCGCGGTATCCACGGCCAGAATGTTCATAGCGTTACCCCCTCTATGGTGATGCGGCGGGTGTTCTCATCCACTCGCTGGATGTCCACCCGGATGGGGTTTTCCAGGGCCAGCAGATCCGCGAAATTTTCGCTCCACTCAGCCGCCACGATGGCCCCCTGATCCAGATAATCGTAAAAGCCTGCCGCGCACAGATCGTTCTCGGTGGAGATGCGGTACAGGTCAAAGTGGGCCAGCGGGCGCGGCCCACGGTAGTAGTTCACAATGGCAAAAGTCGGGCTGCTGACCGGGTCGGTGCAGCCAAGGCCCTCGGCCAGGCCCTCGGTGAACGCGGTCTTGCCCGCACCGAGGCCGCCCGTATAGGCAATGAGCGCTCCCGGCTGGAGCACTCCGGCCATCCGCCTGCCCAGGGCCACGGTCTCGGCCCGGGAGTGGGTAATGAATTCAGACATAAATAACACCTCATACAAAAGGGGACGGCAGGTTTCTGCCATCCCCTAGTATAGTATATTTTTGCAAAAGTGCAACGCTCAGGCCGCAAGGTCCGCGCTGAACATGCTGCGGTTGCTCTCCGGTACATGGAGCGCCGCCTGGCTGTTGCCGTAGAGCACTGCATAGGAAGCCGCTGCATGGGGACGTCGGCCGCCCTGCGCATGGTACCAGATGAGGTCATCCTCACCATAAGTCGCCTTGGCGTGCTCCAGCGCCTGCCCGACATTCTGCCCCATGATGAGGTGATTGATGGTATCCCAAAGCATACTGCGGGAGTAAACGGTGTAGACGTTGTTGACGTAGCCGATGACCGCCCGTGCCCCGCCGGAGAGGAGGGCATCCGCCATGGCGTTGTCCTCGCTGCCATCCACGCCGAGGAACTCACAGGTCTCGGAGTAGACGATGGTGTTGGAAAGCTTGCCGCCTTTATAAGCATTGCGGAAGAAATCCGAGGTAACGCAGTACATCCCGTTGACCTTGATGACCCGGTGGGCCAGCAGATCGAAGCCGTAGCGGAGGTCTTTGCCAAAGGTGGACTCTTCCGTCAGCAGCATAATGGGCTCCGTGCGGGTGCGTTTGAGGAACTTGCCATAGCTGTAAGTGTAGTAGGAGCCATGGGCGCTCAGAACGCTGACATTATAATTGCCCATCTTCTTGAGGTCGGCCACGGTGACATGAATGTTGATCTTGGTCTCCAGCCCCAGCGCCGACCAGAAGCCCTGCATATAGGAATAATACGGGAAGCGGGAACTGTTGATGGTGTTGTCAAAAGCGTAGTAAATAACTGCCGTGCCGAACTTTTCCACCGCCTGATTTTCGGTGCGGCGGAGCAGGGCCGCCCGGCTCTTCTGCATTTCAGCCCCCAGATCCGGCGGGAGCCGGAGCGAGAGGGCATGATTGGAAGCGGCAGTCTCTGTCTCGGCGTTTTCCTCGTCCAGCGTCTCATCCTCGGGTTCCGTGAGCAGGATGCCGCCCAGCACGCCGCAGGGGTACCGGAAACTGACCATCCCGTTTTCTTCGTCGGTATAAATGGAGTCCTTTTCCACAAGGCCCTTGGCCGCCAGCGTGTCCAGCTGGGCCAGCGCCGCGTCTTTCCGGGCGTCGGTGTCCATTTCCTGATATTGTTCACTCTCGGTCAGAGCCGTAACAGCGGCATCTGCCTGCTGCATCTCGCTGCATCCGCCCGGGCGAGCGTCTGCTCTGCCGCTGCCGCGTCCACGGGCTGCTCCGCAAATGCAGCCGTCGGGAACACCGTGCTGACCAGTATCACCAGTGCGCAGAACGCGCACAACATGCGATGATGTTTCTGCTTCATCTTTTCTGTATCCTCCAGGAGAGCGCCGCCGGGCGGCGGTACCCTCTTTCGCGCCCGGAGAACGGCATCACGATCCGCTTTCGCCAATGTTTGCCGCCCTTTTGACGCGTTTCCCTATGCTCATTTTAGAGAGTCCCGGAAGCTTTGTCAAGCATTCCGCGCCGATTTTGCAAAGCTGTCACAGAGTGTGAAAAATCTGCGCCATCTTGCACAGAAATGCCCTCTGCTGTATAATAGTTGTGTATCTGGTTTTTGCAGTTTGCTCCCCGAAAGCAGTCCGCGGAAGCCATTTTGTGAGAAAGGCGGTGCTTTTTTGGAAAGCATTCAACGATATTGGAAGCGTACCGATAAAACTTACCTGCTTCTGTGCATCCTGAGCAGCAGCTTTGCGGTGCTGGCCCTCTCCTCCTGGGCCGCCAAGCAGGGCAGCGGCTTTGCTCTGGACGATGTTACCGGGCAGATCGTGGGCGTAGGCGATTACCGCCGTGCGTGGTGCAGGCAGGCGCGGCCGCCATTGGGCTGTGTGTTGCAGTTCTGCTCTCAAACATCGATTACCGGAGCCTCGTCAAGGTGTGGCCAGTCCACGTTGCCATCACCTGGGGCATGGTGCTCCCCACCCTGTTCATCCGCAATGTGACCGTCGGCCCGCTGACCATTGGCTACAATGCAGGCGACACCGACAACTACTCCTGGTACAAGCTGGGCGGCTTTACCCTCCAGCCCACCGAGCTGGCAAAGATCAGCTTTATCCTGACCTTTGCCATGCACCTGAACAATGTCCGTGGTAAGATCAACGAGCCCAAGGAGCTGGGCAAGCTGCTGCTGCATATGCTGGTCCCCATCCTCATCATCCACATCCAGGGTGACGACGGCACGGCCATCATCTACGGCATCATCGCCTGCTGCATGATGTTCTCCGCTGGCTTGAGCTGGAAATATATCATCGGGGCCATCTCGGCGGCGGCCGCTGCCGTGGCCGTGGCGTTCGGCTTTTTCAGCGATAAGATCGGCAAGGGCTACCAGTGGTACCGCATCCTCGCCGTCATCGACCCTGAAAACAAAACGGGCTGGGCCCCCAGCGAGGCTGTCTGGAAGAACATCATCTACCAGCAGCAGCGGGGGGAGATCGCGCTGGGTTCCGGCGGCATCTTCGGCAACGGTATTTTCAGCGGCAGCTATTACAGCGTCCCCAACGCCCACAACGATTTCGTCTTCAGCTGGATCGGCAACGTCACCGGCTTCGTGGGCTGCTGTGTGGTGCTGGGCATCCTGTTTGCGCTGGTCTGCAAGACCTTTGCCACCGGCGCCCGCAGTGAGGATATGCTGGGCAGCTTCATCTGTGCCGGCATCGGCGGTGCTCTCATGGCGCAGATCGCCGTCAATGTGGGCATGAACCTCCGCGTCCTCCCCGTCATCGGTGTCACCCTGCCGTTCTACTCGGCGGGCGGTTCCTCGGTCCTGATGCTGTATATTTGTGTCGGATTAGTACTGAGCGTTTATATGCACAATACCAAAAAGCTGTTTGGGTGAGCTTGCGTCAAGTGTAAAGTTTTCGCGCTCTGCTTGACTTTTTCCGGAATCGCATAAATAAAAGTAGAAATGATGCATACAGTCTCCTGTATGCTCACCAAAATGAAGAACCCCCTCGGAGGTGCGGCTCCAAGGGGGTTCTTCATTTGCATCATTGATCCAACGGATCGGTGCAATTCGTCTTGTAAAGCAACCAAAGTCGTGGTAAACTGTGCTTTATCGCATTTTATTTACTCAAACTTTGGAGGTTTTTCATGAAACAGAACCGCATCCGGAAATGTCTGCGGGCGGCCGCGCTGGCTGTCGTGGCACTGATTCTGGTGCTGGCAGGCACCGTGTTCGCGCTGTGGCACAACGAGTTTGCCACACTGGGCTCGTTCCGCAAGCTGTCCGACCGGGACACTGCCCACCATGACGGTGCCGTCTACGAGCTGACCGTCTCCGGCGACTACTATTTCGATGATTTTCTCGCTCAGGGCGGTGCGTCTAATGACTCTGAGCTCATCTCGTTCGTCACGAAGCGCATCACCAAGGGCCTCATTCCGCTGCAGCTCAAAACCACGGAGATCTCCTGCTCCGCTTTTACGGCGGACACGGCAGAGGGCGACCGGGTGTTTGGCCGCAACTATGATTTTTCTTCCACCAATACGGCCATCGTCTACACCAACCCCGGCAAGGGGCGCCATGCTTCCTACTCCACCGTGGACCTGCACTTCCTCAGCCTGGACCCGGACAAAGACGTGGAGGGCCTGGGGCATAAGCTCCTGACACTGGCCGCTCCCTATGCCCCGCTGGACGGCATCAACGACGCCGGTGTGGCCTGCGGCATCTTCATGTCCTATCAGGGCGATGGCAAGGGCACTTCCACGGACATCGACACCGACAAACCCGACCTGACCTCTACCACCCTGCTCCGGCTCATCCTGGATTACGCCGACTCGGTGGAGGATGCCGTAGCGCTGGTGGAGCAATACGATCTCCACGACTCCACCAACTGTGTGTTCCACTACATGGTGGCCGATTCCACGGGCCGCAGCGCCATTCTGGAGTGGGTGGGCTCGGATGCCGACCACGACAGCGACGGCTCCCAGCGCCGCCTGAATGTCCTCTGGAACGACACCGACAGCCTTTCGGACTCCGCGGACTGGCAGGTGGTGACCAACTTCATCAAAACGCCGGACTACTACACCTCCCCCGACCAGATGCGCGGTCTGGACCGCTACGAGCATCTGGCTGACCGTCTGCGTGAGACAAACGGCATCGTAGCCGACGAGGACGCCGCCATGGCCCTGCTGGCCGAGGTAGGCCGCCGCACCTGGAACAACGATGACAGCAACAGCCTCACCGTCCACAGCGCGGTCTACAACCTGACGGACAAAACGGTCCTCTGGGTGGGCAACGAGCACTACGGCGAGGATGGGCATACATTCCGCTACAGCCTGCAAAAGTAAATTTTCAAAGCGCACAAAAACAGGAGCTGCACCCGTTTGGCGGGCACAGCTCCTGTTTTCATTTGCTTTATTTTTCTTTTACTTCATCACAGCGCCGAGGTTTGCACTGGAGACGTTGCGGGCATAGCGGCTCAGCCAGCCCGTTTTGATGTTGGGCTCCGGGGCAACATACTTGGCCTTGCGCTCGGCCAGGACCTCATCGGAGACTTCCAGCGTAATGCTGGCGTTGGGGATGTCGATGTGGATGATGTCCCCTTCCTCCACGAGGCCAATGGGGCCGCCGGAAGCCGCTTCGGGGCTGACGTGACCGATGGAAGCGCCGCGGCTTGCGCCGGAGAAGCGGCCATCGGTGATGAGGGCCACGGTCTTATCCAGCTTCATGCCTGCCAGGGCCGAGGTGGGGTTGAGCATCTCCCGCATACCGGGGCCGCCCTTGGGGCCCTCATAGCGGATGACCACCACATCGCCCGGGACGATCTGGCCTGCGTAGATGGCCGCAATGGCGTTCTCCTCGCTGTTGAAGACGCGAGCCGGGCCAGAGTGCTCCTGCATCTCGGGAGCCACGGCGCTCCGCTTGACCACACAGCCGTCCGGCGCGATGTTGCCCCAGAGGATCTGGAGACCGCCGGTGGGGCTGTAGGGGTCGTCGATGGGACGGATGGCCTTTTCGTTGAGGATGTGGGCCCCCTGGATATTCTCCCCCAGCGTCTTGCCGGTCACGGTGGGCACATCGAGATCCAGCAGGTTCTTCTTGGCCAGCTCTGCCTGCACCGCGGCGATGCCGCCGGCGGCATACAGGTCCGGCATGTGGGTGGGGCCTGCAGGAGCCAGATGGCAGAGGTTCGGGGTGCGGGCGCTGATCTCATTGAAGAGCTTCAGGTCCACAGGCACGCCTGCCTCATAGGCAATGGCCAGCAGGTGGAGGACGGTGTTGGTGGAGCAGCCCAGAGCCATATCGCAGGTCAGTGCGTTGCGGATGGAGCGCTCGTTGATGATCTGGCGGGCCGTGATGCCCTTTTTGACCATCTCCATAATGGCCATGCCGGAGTGCTTGGCCAGCTGCAGGCGCTTGGAGTAGACGGCCGGGATGGTGCCGTTGCCGGGCAGCGCAATGCCGATGGCCTCGCACAGGCAGTTCATGCTGTTGGCAGTGTACATACCAGAGCAGGAACCGCAGCTGGGGCAGCAGTTGCAGGTGCAGTCTTCCAGCTGTTCGTCGTTGATGAGGCCTGCTTTATAGGCACCCACCGCCTCGAACATCTTGGAGAGGCTGACCTCCTCGCCGCCGTAGGTACCGGCCAGCATGGGGCCGCCGGAGCAGACCACCGCAGGCACATCCATGCGGACGGCTGCCATGACCATGCCGGGCACGATCTTATCACAGTTGGGCACCAGCACAAGGCCGTCCAGCTGGTGGGCCATGGTCATGGTCTCCACGCTGTCGCAGATGAGCTCGCGGGAAGCCAGCGAATATTTCATGCCCACATGGCCCATGGCGATGCCGTCGCACACGCCGATGGCCGGGATCAGGATGGGGGTGCCGCCTGCCATCTCCACGCCTGCCTTGACCGCATCGGCGATCTTATCCAGGTTCATATGGCCGGGGACGATCTCACTGTAGGCGCTCACCACGCCGATGAGGGGACGCTCCAGCTCTTCCGGGGTGTAGCCCAGTGCATAGAACAGGCTGCGGTTGGGTGCGCGCTCCGCACCCTTGGTCACGTTGTCGCTTCTCATGGTTTTCGATCCTCTTTTCCTTATAACAAAAGACCCCCTCCCAAAGGAGGGAGCCTTTCTTAGTTTTAAAAGCAGCTTTTGGCTGAACTCCTTCCGTCATCGCTTGCGCGATGCCACCTCCCTCACGGAGGGAGGCTTCATGCTGCGGTCAGACAAACGGCTCCCTCTTTGAGGGGGCTGTCGCCGCAGGCGACTGGGGGAGTTCATTACTTCTTCAGCCAGCTCATCATGCTGCGGAGCTCTGCACCGACTTTCTCGATGGGATGCTCTGCCTGCATCCGGCGCTCAGCCAGGAAGTGGACCTTGCGGCCGCCGTTGGGGCTCATCTCGGTCAGGAACTCGGAAGCAAAGGTGCCATCCTGGATCTCGGTCAGCACTTTCTTCATTTCCTTACGGGTCTCAGCGGTGATGAGGCGCTTGCCGGTGCGGTAATCGCCGTACTCCGCGGTGTTGGAGATGGAGTAGCGCATCTTGGAGAAGCCGCCCTCGTTGATCAGGTCAACGATCAGCTTCATCTCGTGGCAGGTCTCAAAGTATGCCATCTCGGGCTCGTAGCCAGCTTCCACCAGGGTATCAAAACCAGCGTGGATCAGCTCGCACACACCGCCGCAGAGCACTGCCTGCTCGCCGAACAGATCAGTCTCAGTCTCCTCCTTAAAGGTGGTCTGCAGGATGCCTGCACGGCCGGCACCGATGCCGGAAGCGTAAGCCAGAGCGATGTCCTTGGCCTTGCCGGTGTAGTCCTGCTCCACGCAGATCAGAGAGGGGCAGCCCTCGCCCTCGGTGTACAGGCGGCGGACGATGTGGCCGGGGCCCTTGGGAGCGATCATGATGACGTCCACGTTCTTGGGAGCGGTGATGGTTTTGAAGTGGATGTTGAAGCCGTGTGCAAAAGCCAGAGCCTTGCCCTCGGTCATGTAAGGAGCCACCTGCTTGTTGTAGATATCAGCGCACAGCTCATCGGGCACCAGCATCATGACAACGTCGCCAGCCTTGGCAGCCTCTTCCACTTCCATAACCTTGAAGTTGGGGTGAGTCGCTGCGAACTCGGAAGCCTTTTCCCAGTGGGCAGAGCCCTTGCGCAGGCCGACCACGACATTGACGCCGCTCTCGGCCAGGTTCTCAGAGTGGGCATGGCCCTGGCTGCCGAAGCCGATGACAGCGACGGTCTTGCCGTCCAGCACGCCGAGGTTGCAGTCGGAATCGTAGTATTTCTTGATTGCCATAAGAATGTTCTCCTTTTTTCTTTTCGGATCGTTTTTCTATGATCGTTTTTTAAATAAAGGCTTATCGGGTGGGGCATTTTGTGCCCGGCAGCGGGAACTGTGCTTCCCGCACTTCCTGCGAGGGCTTCTGCATGTGCTGGTGCATCCCGCCCCGCTCCAGCGCGGTCACGCCGGTGCGGCACAGCTCCAGAATTTTATAGTCCTCAAACATTTTGAGGAACGCATCGATCTTTTCCGGCTTGCCGATGAGCTCAAACACCATGCTGTCCGGGGAAAGATCAATGATCTTGGCTTTGTAGATGCTTCCGACCTCCCGCAGCTCCGCGCGGTTATGGACGTCAGCCTCTACTTTCAGCAGCAACAGCTCCCGCTCCAGGCTTTGTCGTGATCCAGCACGAAGACCTGCCGCGTGACTTCAAGGCGCTCGGTCTGCAGAATGAGCTGCTGGAGCTCTTTATCGGAGCCGGACACCGTGACGGTGATGCGGCTGACGGTCGGGTCGTTGGTGGCGGACACCGTCAGGCTGTCAATATTGAAGCCGCGGCGGCAGAACAGGCTGGACACCCGGGCCAGAACACCGCTCTGGTTGTCCACAAGCAGGCTGATGACCCTGCGCTTTCTGGTTTCCATTTCCGCACCCTCCTTATTTCATGATGATATCGTTGATATCGCCGCCGCCGGGGATCATGGGCAGGACTTTTTCGTCCTTGTCGATCATGCACTCGATCCAGGTGGGGCCTTTCTGCTTGAGGGCGTCGGCAAATGCGGCCTGGAACTCCGGGAGATTGGTGCAGCGGTAGCCTTTCAGGCCAAAGCCCTCGGCCAGCTTGACGAAATCCGTCTTGCGGTGGGGGTCGGTCTGGGAGAAGCGCTTTCCATAGAACGTGGTCTGCCACTGGCGGACCATGCCCAGCACCTGATTGTTGAAGATGACCGTGATGATGGGCAGCTCATAACTGACGGCCGTGCAGGCCTCGTTGAGGTTCATGTGGAACGAACCATCGCCCGTGAACATGACTACCCGCTGGTCACGGCCCAGCGCCATCTGTGCGCCAATGGCCGCGCCGTAGCCAAAGCCCATGGTGCCCAGGCCGCCGCTGGTGATAAAGCCGCGGCTCTTGGCGTGGCGCAGGTACTGCGCCGCCCACATCTGGTGCTGGCCCACGTCCGTGACATACACGGCCTCGGGGCCGCACTGGTTGCACACTTCGCCGATGACCTGATGGGGCATCAGGCGGGTGGGGTCGGACACCGGGTGGTAATCCTGTGCCTGCCACTCGCGGATCATGGCCATCCAGTCGGGGTGCTTCTTTTCCTCGATCTGGGGGAGCATGGCGTTGAGGACGTAGGCGGCATCGCCGGTGATGGAAAGGTCCACATCCACGTTCTTACCCAGCTCGCTGGGGTCAATGTCGATCTGAATGATCGTTGCGTTCTTTGCAAAGGTCTTGGGGTTCAGAGCCACACGGTCCGAGAAGCGAGTGCCCACCGCGATGAGGACATCACAATCCGCCACGGCCCGGTTGGAGGTGTAGCAGCCGTGCATTCCCACCATACCGATGTTCATGGGGTCGCCATAGGGCACGACGCCTGCCGCCATCAGGGTGTAGGTAGCGGGGATCTCCGCCTTGTGGATGAGGTCGCGCAGGGGCTGGCAGGAGGCCGCCGAGCGGACACCGCCGCCAAAGTAAACCAGCGGCCGCTGTGCCGCGTTGATGAGGTCCGCCGCCCACTTGACCTGCTCTGCATTAAAAGTGGTCACCGTGCGGATGGGCTCCGGCTTTTTGGAGGTAAACTCACAGACCGCCGCGGTCACGTCCTTGGGGATATCCACCAGCACGGGACCCTTGCGGCCGCTCTGTGCAATGCGGAACGCGGCCCGCATGGTGTCGGCCAGGTCTTCCACCCGGCGCACCGTGAAATTGTGCTTGGTAATGGGCATCGTAATGCCCTCAATGTAAGCTTCCTGGAAGCCGTCCTTGCCCAGACCGCTGGTGACAACGTTGCCTGTAAAGGCCACCATGGGTACGGAATCCATGTAGGCCGTGGCAATGCCGGTGACCAGGTTGGTAGCACCCGGGCCGCTGGTGGCCAGCACCACACCGGTGCGGCCCGTTGCGCGGGCGTAGCCATCCGCTGCATGGGCCGCACCCTGCTCGTGGGCTGTCAGCACATGGGTGATCCGGTCGGCGTTCTTATACAGCTCATCGTAAAGGTTGAGCACCGCGCCGCCGGGATAGCCAAAGATGGTATCCACGCCCTGCTCACAAAGGACCTCTACAAAAATCTGTGAACCATTCAACTGCATGGTGTGTTTCTCCTGTTTCCTGTTCCCTCATGACATACACTTCCGAAGAAAGTGCTTATACACGTCATTTTTTCCTATCTCTCGGCTTTTTTGAACGTTGGGTCAATTATACTATAAATCGGGCCGTTGTCCAGCGACGATTTGTAACGTGAGTCACCGCAAAGATGAAGATAATTGAACACCATCTTGCGCGGTGCCAAAAGTAGCGATATAATTTGGAAAAGAAAAGAGAGGGAACAACGATGACATTGCGTGAATGGAACGCCCGCCTGCACGGGCTTGTGGTATTTCGTGCCCTGCTGGAGGACCCGGTGGTGGCAAAACTCGTCGATTTAACGGACCGGATGGCCGCCGGGGCCTCTGGCATAGGCCTGGTGTGCGACGCCGTGGCCGCCTTTGAGGCTGCCCTGTTTGAGCACACCCCCAACTGGAGCGATTATCTTTCCAACGCCGTTCTGGAATCGGAGACCATCTGCGTGCGGCAGGCGGCTGCCGGACAGCTCTCCCCCGTTTTGCAGAGTGCGCTGGACAGCGAGCTGGCCTTTCTGCAGGCACTGTGCGGTCTGACACTGGACAAACTGTTCCAGACCGCTTATTCAGAGCAGAGCCAGCGGCCGGAGCTGGCTTTCCTGCCCCGTTGGGAAACGCGGGAGCTGGACCTTGCCGCCGCATATACCCAGCGGATGAGCGAGGTGGGCAAAAAGGGCTACGGCATGTTTGCCAAGCACCATGTTTTCACCGTGGAGAACGGTCAGCTGGTGCCGGTCAAGTATCCGGACCCCCAGAAGCTCTCCGAGCTGCCCGGCTACGAACAGGAGCGGGAAAAGGTGATTGCCAACACCCGGGCTCTGCTGACCGGGATGCCTGCCAACAACGTGCTGCTCTACGGCGACGCGGGCACCGGCAAATCCAGCACCGTCAAGGCCATCTGCAATGAGTTTGCCGCCGAGGGCCTGCGCCTGGTGGAAGTCAAGAAAAATCAGCTCTACCAGATCCCGGACCTGATGGACAAGCTGGCCGCCAACCCGCTCAAGTTCATCCTCTTTATCGACGACCTGAGTTTTACGGCCAACGACGATAATTTCGCCGCCCTGAAAGCCATTCTGGAGGGCAGCGTGGGCGGCCGGGCCCGGAACATCGCGGTCTATGCCACCTCCAACCGCCGCCACCTCATCAAGGAGACGCTGACCGACCGCACCGGCGACGATATCCACGAGGCCGACACCCGGCAGGAGCTCATGAGCCTGTCCGCCCGGTTCGGCCTCACGGTCACGTTCCAGCGGCCGGAGAAAGCACGCTTTGAGGCCATCCTCACCGAGCTGGCCAAGCAGCACCACATTGAGATGCCCCACGACCAGCTCCTGGTCAAGGCCGAGGCTTTTGCCATCCGGGCCGGCGGCCGCAGCCCCCGCGTGGCCAAGCAGTTCATCGAACAGTGCGAGTCCGGTGTCCAGAAATAATTTGATCTGATAGAAGAAAAGCGCCCGTGCAGTTTCCCTCTGCACGGGCGCTTTTGTGTCTGCTTCAGCTCAGCCGGTTCAGCCGGACTGCCACATAGGGGTCCGGGAGTTTGAGCTCATCGGCCAGGTCTTCCTCGCTGGCGTATTTTTCTGCCGCAATGCCCACCAGCACGCTGCAGGTATCGAACCGCCCCTCCGGGGAGAGGGCCGTGATCTTTGCCTCACCGTCCGCGACCGCGGTCACCACGCCGTTGGGGTCCACGGTGGCCACACCGGGGTTAGAGCTCACCCAGGTGATGGGGACGCTCCCGCCGCTTTCCAACGCCACAGAGGCCGTCAGAGTCTCTTTGCTGCCCACCGTTTTAAAGAGCAGGTCGTTCTTGTTCAGCGTCACACGGCCAATGTCCGAAGTGACGGTCACTGTACACCGCACGGCCTGCCCGTTGGAAGCCAGCGCCGTGATGGTGGCACCGCCGGTTCCCTGTGCCGTCACCAGACCGTTTCCATCTACCGTAGCCACCTCCGGGTTGGAGCTCAGCCACTGGTAAACATAAATAAAGGAGTGGTCATTGTTGACGAGCTTCAGCTGTTTTGTGGGGTGGAGATCGTCGTATTTCAGGGCAAAGCTCAGGCTGCTCTGATCCAGAGCCGGCTTTTTGGCCTCGCCCCCCGCGCTCTCCTTGGTCACCGTCACCTTGCAGGCTGCCCGGTCCCCCCGGTCTGAGATGGCCGTAATGGTCGCGGTACCCGCGCTCCGCCCGGTCACCTTGCCGTCGCCATCCACCGTGGCCACGGTGGGGTTGGAGCTCATCCAGACAATGAAATAATAATCGCTGCCGCTGCCGGTGTAGAGGTAGGCTCTGGGGCGAGGGTCTTCCTCCGTGATCTCCAGGTCCATTTCCGTCACTTCCAGCTCCAGCCCTTTGCTGCCCGGCTGGGGTGCGGGAGCCGCCTGGGCCATCAGCCCGGAAGCCAGCAGCACCCCGCTAAGGGCAAGCGCCGCCAGAAGCCGCCCAGTTTTCTGCATCGTATGTCTCATCGGGTCGTCTTCCCTCCTGTCATCCGTTTTGCTGTTTGGATAAGATGCCGCACGCATGTCATTTTTCCGTACAAATTCTCCCACTTACAGCTTATTTTACACGCGGGGGAAGCAAGGGTCAAGTTTTTCGGCGCAAATGTCACAAACTCGACGTGGCTTTTGGTGAGCTCACCAAAAGTTATTCTCCTTTTTTGTGCAAAAAGAGACCGCCGCACCTTTCCGGATGCGGCGGCCGTTGCGGGAACTTGCAGGAATGAGAAAATCGCTTAATAGTTGTGCTTCTTCAGCTCAAAGAAGCTCTGCGGGTGTGCGCAGACCGGGCACTTCATCGGAGCAGACTTGCCAATATAGGTGTAACCGCAGTTGCGGCAGATCCACACCTGCTGCTCCTCCCGGGCAAAGACTTTGCCATCCTTGAGGTTGGCGGCCAGCTCACGGTAGCGCTCTTCGTGCTCTTTCTCGATCTGGCCCACCATGGTGAACAGGGCAGCCAGCTGGTTGAAACCCTCTTCCTTGGCCTCTTTGGCCATGCGGGGGTACATGTCGGTCCATTCGTCATGCTCGCCGCCCGCGGCCAGCTCCAGGCAGGTCATCACATCAGGCATCTCGCCGCCGTTCAGGGCCTTGAACCAGAGCTTTGCGTGTTCTTTCTCGTTGCCGGCGGTCTCCTCAAAGATGGCGGCCAGCTGCTCATAGCCTGCCTTTTTGGCCACCGAGGCAAAGAACGTGTACTTGCTGCGGGCCATGCTCTCGCCTGCAAATGCTTCCATCAGGTTTTTCTCGGTCTTGCTGCCCTTCAGTTCCATGGTACTCTCCTTTATTCCGGTATCTCTATTCCGGTATATCGCGTGTGCGGAGAAGTGATCCCCTCTCCGGCTCATTCTATGTTTCTCTGGGAGTATTGTACCACAAGGCCCTGCAATAATCAAGAATCATTCCTATTTATGGCCTGTCAAGAATTTTCTTTTGTTTTTAGCCATTATGCTGTTTGAGGGCACAGACAGCCAGGCTCAGGGCACTCCAGGCGGCCTGATACATCAGCACCATGACTACCGACAGCATCCCGACGCTGCCCGCGTAGGTCAGCAGCACCCCGATGACCACCGAGAACCACACCGACACCAGCTGTACCGTTGTGGCGCTGTTCTCGGCGTTCTGGGCCTGCTCCGCGGCACGCAAGCCGCCTGTCAGGCTGGCAAAGCCTGGGTGTGGATCATACAGCAGGTCTCCGCGTTTTCCGCCGCCGGGGCTGCCTGTTCGGCTGCCGCAAGGGAGGTGCACTGCTCCTGATCCAGCAGCGTCACCATGCCCTCGGGCAGGTGATACACCTCGGCGATCTGCCGGGCCGTCAGGCTGGGGTCCTCGCAGGAGACCAGCAGGCGGATGTTCTCTTTCTGGAGCATCTCCAGCCCGCGGGCCGCATTCCGCCCACCCACATAGTGGAGGACGAACATGGCGTGCAGATTGCCGGACACGGCCAGATACAAGATCTGCAGCGTGCCGTTCTGGGAGTGCTTCTGCTCGTATTCCAGTTCAGGCAGGGGCACGCCCTCCCGCTCCATGTACGCCCGGTTGCCAATGAGGATGCGGTTGTTATCGCACCAGGCCGCAAAGCCCAGGCCCCGGTGCACTTCCAGGTCCTTGATCGGGTAGAGGATATCGGTGCGGTCCTCAATGATCTGCCGGAACAATCCCCGCAGCGCGGCGCAGCTCTGGTTGAGCACGCTGGCCGAGTAGAGAATGGCCCGGTCGATGCGGCCGCCCTTGAAGATGCGGATGTCTTCCAGCATGGCGCTGTCCGCTGTAAAGAGTTCGTCCGCGTCCACCTGCACGGTGTCCACGCCGCCCAGCTCTTCCACCGCTGCCAGCCCGGAATGACAGCACCTGCCGCCGCAGCGGTCCGCTGCAGCCGCAGGGAGGCCACACCTGCCACCAATGTGGAGGAGAGGGGCGCGCCCATGCAGAGTATGGCGGTCAGGGCCGCCGCGCCGCCGCTGATGCCGCCGCCAAACAGCAGGAACACCAACCCGGCCAGCACACCGGCAGCCAGCAGGATGTACGCGGTCTTCCGGGCACGGCGCTCACTGGCCCGCTCCCCAAAGCTCTGCTCCACCAGCTTTTCGTCCCAATCGGTGGGGCGGCTGAGGAGGATCCAGGGGTCTTTCTGGTCCAGACTCCGGGAGAGCATCCGGATCAGGTCTTTGTCTTTCACCCGGTAAGCACCCCGGTGCTCCGGCTCGCTCATGGCCAGATCGTAGCCGCCTTTCACGGCAGCCAGCTGCACCCGGCTGCCCAGCAGGGCCATAAACAGGCCCAGTGCCGCGATGCCGGAGAGGATCGTAAAGCTGGAAGTCTGGTAGCTCTGGGCGTTCAGCAGGGCGACGACCGCCTCCAGCAGGGCCGCACAGGCGGCCAGCGCGGGCATGGTGTCGCTGCTGGGGCGTCCATCCTTTTTCAGGCCCAGCAGACCGTCCCGCAGCACGGGAGCCGCCACGGCCATGGCCACCGCCAGGAACAGCAGGTTGGCGGCATAGAACGCCGCCGGGGCCACTACAGGGTCCAGCGCTGCCAGCGGAGCCAGAAGCCCTTCTGCCACCAGTCCAAAGTGGAGCAGCACCGCGGCCAGGATACCGCCCAGCACACAGCGCAATGTAAGGGCTGCGCCCATCTTGCGCAGCTTTTCGCCGACCTCTTCCGGGGTGGCGGGAGCCTCCTCGCTTGCCGGCTCTGCCTCGGCTGCCGGGGTCCCGTCCACAGGCACTTCTGCCGTGGATGCTTCCGCAGCCGGAGCGGCCTTGAGGGCCTCCACCGGCGGCTCTTCCGAAGGATTGCCCTCGTTGTCCAGCCCGATGAGCGGCAGGCTCATGCTGTCGTCCGGGCCGGGAGCCGTTTCCCGGGTGGGTGCCTTCACTTCATCATCGGCTTTCCCAAAGAAGCGGAACGCCGGGATCTCCGTCGTCTTCTCCTTGCCGCTCTCCGGCTCTGCCGCAGTTTCCATGCGGGGTGTCGGCTGGGGTGTCACCGGCGGCTTTTCCGGAGTTTTCTCCGGCTCTGCAGGAGTCTTGGGCGGCTCCGGAGCTGCCTTGTCCTCTGCAAACACCAAACCGGTCAGGGGGCTGGCAGGCAATGTCTCCGTCTGCTTGGGTGCAGACTTTGCAGGCGCTTTCGGCTTGCCAAAGAGCATGGCTTTCAGCTCTTTCATCTCCTCGTCCTCCCGCTGCTCCATGGCACTGCGGGGCACAGCCGGCTGATCGAGTTTCTGCTTTTTCTTTTTATTACTGGGTGCCGGAGCGGTTGCCTTGTTCTCCGGTTTTTCTTTCTTCACCGGCTCCGCGGGCTTTGCCGGAGCCGCAGGCTTTTCCGGTTCTGCCGGTTTCACGGGCTCCGGTGCGGGCGCTTCCGGTTTTGCAGGCTCCTGCGGTGCCTTTTCCGGCGTGGCAGGTACCGTCTGCTTTTTGGGCTCCGGCATGACCGGCTGTTCCGCAGCAGCCTCTTCCGGTTCCAGCACCAGTTCCAGATCGGCCTGAGGCTCCTCGGCGTCATCGCCCAGAACAATTTCCCCCGTGGGCGGCAGCTCCAGCCCGCGCTCCGCCGATTCCTTTGTTTCCGGTTCCGGCTTTTCGCGGCGGAACAGCCCCCCGAACAGCCCGCGTTTGGGCGGCGTTTCCTCTTCTTCACGGCGGCTCATGGCCTCCGGTACCTGCGCCACGCTGGTGCTGAAGAACGTGCGGAATTTCTCTGCCTCGATTTCTTTCTGCGTCAGCTCTTTGCGGCGCTCATCCTCTTTTGGCATCCTTGTCCCTCCCTGTTTTTTTGGAGTCCACCTGCTCAGGCGTTTTTGGCGGCACGCTGCGACTGGATCTCATACAGGATGATGCCCGCCGCCACCGAGACATTGAAGCTGTCCACACCGGTGCCCTCGGCAGCCATATCCAGCCGCACCACACCGTCGCAGAGCTTCTTTACCAGCTGGGATACCCCGCTGCCCTCGCTGCCCATTACCAGTGCAATGGGACCGGTGAGGTTGTTCTTGCGCAGCGGCACACCGTCCATATCGGCGCAGTAGACGAACACGCCCTGCTCTTTCAGGCGGCGGATGGTTTCACCGATGTTCGCTACCCGGGCCACGGGCAGGCGCTCGGCCGCGCCCGCGCTGGACTTGATGACGGTAGGCGTCACGGACGCGCCGCCCCGCTTTGGGATGACGATGCCGTGGGCACCGCAGAGCAGTGCGCTCCGCATCACCGCGCCCAGATTGTGGGGGTCCTCAATGCCGTCGCTCAGCACCAGGAACGGGGGCTCGCCCTTGGCCTTTGCAGCCTCCAGCAGGTCTTCCACCGTCACATACTCGATCTCACTGGCAAACGCCGCCACGCCCTGATGGCTGTCCGTACCGGTCATCAGCCGGAGCTTGTTGGGGTTCACCCGCTTGACGGCAGCGCCCACTTCCTTGGCCATGGCGGTGTAGTAGGCGGCTACCGCCGGGGCCATGCCCTCGGCCAGCAGCACAGTATCCACGCCAGAACCGCTCTTGAGCAGTTCGGTCACGGGGTTTTTGCCGTAGACCAGGCTCTCGTTCTTGGCTGCTTTGGGCTGCTCGTCCGTATTACGGCGGGGACGGCGCGGGGTATTTTTTTCTTCCATGGGTCGTTCTCCTCTCAATTTCTATGGAAAGACGCTTCCTGCATCTGAAAGTTTCCTGTTTTTGTGACAGAATCCGATATTGATTCATCTTGAAGTATAACATAAGCGGACTTTCTTTGCCATAGAATTGCGGTTTTTTCTTCCAGAGAATTTCCCGCTTCCACCCCAGACGCCTCGCCCGGGTATAAAGAAGTGTTGCCAGCTCCCGGGCAAAATATCCGTCCCATTTCCGGGCGGTGATGTTTTCCACAAAAGCCCTGTATACAGGTTGTAAAAGGGTCCTGTTTTTTCCACAAGTTGAAAACTCTGTGGAGAACGTGCAAAAGTCCAGCGCTGACGCCTCTTTTTAGGGTGGATTTCCACACTTTCCACAGAGTTTTCCACAAACCGTTCTCGACAAGAGGAAAACCACTCGTACATTTTGTAATTTTCAAGTCGGAATTGTGACAAATTTTTAACTCAGTAGTTGTCTGCTTTTGCTTTTTTCTCTAATATCAAAATGACGAATGTGGATTTGTGTTGAAAATCCGTTCTGTTTTGCACCTGTTTTTTCGCGTCCGGATGTTGCCGGCACCGGGTATAAATGTTGCAATCCAAAATGCTTCTGCCCCACCGCTCCCGGCCTGTCTTATTTCTTCTGCCGGAAAAGCAAGCACTCTTGCGAGAAAAGCGCTGCTTTGGATTGATTTTAGCAATTGTTTGGGGTATACTTAGCTTGTAAGTTCGTTAAACCATGCGCAAAGTGGCGTGTGGGCACGACCAGACCCCAATGAATTTGTGGAGGTAATGAATAATGTTGGTAAATGCAACCGAAATGCTGATTAAGGCGCGTGACGGCCACTACGGTGTGCCTCAGTTCAACATCAACAACCTGGAGTGGACCAAGGCTGTTCTGACTGCCTGCGAGGAAATGAAGAGTCCCGTCATCCTGGGCGTCTCCGAGGGTGCCGGCAAGTACATGACCGGCTTCAAGACCGTCGCCGCCATGGTGGACGCTATGGTCGATTCCATGGGCATCACCGTCCCCGTTGCTCTGCACCTGGACCACGGCACCTACGAGGGCTGCAAGGCCTGCGTGGAGGCTGGCTTCTCCTCCATCATGTTCGACGGCAGCCACTATTCCATTGAGGAGAACGTTGCCAAGACCAAAGAGCTGGTTGCTCTGGCACACTCCAAGGGCCTGAGCATCGAGCTGAGGTCGGTTCCATCGGCGGCGTCGAGGACGGCGTTGTGGGCGCTGGCGAGATCGCAGACCCCGAGGAGTGCGCAAAGATCACCGCTCTGGGCATCGACTTCCTGGCTGCAGGCATCGGCAACATCCACGGTGTCTACCCGGCCAACTGGAAGGGCCTGGACTTTGAGGCTCTGGACCGCATCCACAAGGCTACCAACAACATTCCTCTGGTCCTGCACGGCGGCACCGGCATCCCCGATGACATGATCGCAAAGGCCATCAGCCTGGGCGTTTCCAAAATCAACATCAACACCGAGTGCCAGCTGGTCTTCGCAGAGGCCACCCGTAAGTACATCGAGGCCGGTAAGGATCAGCAGGGCAAGGGCTTCGACCCCCGCAAGCTGCTGGCTCCCGGCGCTGCTGCCATCGTGGACAAGTGCAAAGAGAAGATCGAGCTCTTTGGCTGCGCAGGCAAGGGCTAAGCCAAAGCTTGTATCGTAACCGGTACACCACCCAATAAAGTATGCGGCCCCGCCGCACTGTTATGCACAGTGCAGCGGGGCCGCTTTTTATTTTGAAATTCGATAATGCCCCACGATGTCGGTGCGTTTTTCCAGAACGTCCTGTTCGTAAGCCGTCTGCCATGGGTCATTGTGGTGAATGATATAGGGCACTCCGTTTTTATTTCGCCGATCAGACACGATGCCGATATGTCTTTCAAAGATCACAATATCACCGCCCTGCCATTCTTCTATTTCTGAGACATCTGTGGTCAGGGCAACTGCTGTGTGCGAGAAAAACACCTTCAGATTTCGTACCCGTCGGAAATCTATATTTGCATCCGGTTCTGCTACTATATAATCCTGTGGCTGCTCCCGGATATCTGCGTCCACAAGCTCCTGCAGATCATATCCGGCATTTTTCAACGCATAAGCAACTACATCCGTGCAAACTCCATAACCATCGTCAGGATAACCGGTTTCATAATAGCGGCTTTTGTATTTTGGATGTGTGCTCACATAGGCCAGTGCGCCGTTCAGAATATCCAGCTGGTCATCTACACCGTCATCATCCCGATCTGCGCTGCTATGAAACTGCGGTATCCTGTTCTGATAGTCGTCCTCAGGCCGGGACGCCGAGGTGTGCCGGTAATGTGCCTGCACATAAAATATGATGCTGCAAAACAGTAAAAATGCCAGTACCACTGCATAATACTTTGCTGTATCCTTGCGGGTTCTGTCCGAACGCATATTCTCACCCCTTTTCTGTTCTGAGAATACCAGCTTTTTCCGCATTCTGCAACCCTTTGGCATATATAGCGCAACAAAAAAGCCCTGAGATCTCTCTCAGAGCTTTCTGTTAAGTCGGCGACTACCTATTAAGGTATGCAGCCCCGCTTTTTCTTTATATGCGAGCACTCAGTCGTGGGTCTTTTCCATATCGCCAGAAATGGATTGCATACAGTCCCGCACCCAGAAGCAGACAAAAGATTGAATAGCTAAGAATCGGAAGCCGCAGCAGTACAATCTTACCCGCGATCCGGGTAAAGAACCAGCCCGTTCCATACAGGATCACGATGTAAAGCACCAACCATACAGCATATTTCAGCCAATGCTCCCGCGGCGGAAAGCCCACCTGTTCCCTCATCCGGCGGAACAGTATGCAAAACGCCGCCACTGCAACAACAAGCTGCATCAGATAGCCTACCGAAAGCTCAAAAACCCAATTTCCAATAATCGGATAGAGCAGCCCCCCTTCAATGCCCCACCCAAAAAAGAAATACAGAGGTGCAACATACCAGAAGTAATCCCCGGCTCTCAGTGTTTTCAAGCTGGGCTTGACCTCTTCCACAAAGGTCTTTGCGTCCGAAATCGAATGAAACAGTTCCTGATTTTCCTTGTTGGCTTGGATTGCAATATCAAGCAAATCGCTGCGCACAAGTTCGATACCACAGAAGTCCCAGCTGACCCGGCGAAGATAACGAATCACTTCTTTAAGCTGCTCCTGACTTTTTTCAGTCAGCAACTCGGTACGCATCCGGTTTGTTTTTCGCAATGCAAAATACTTATTCATCTGGCTCCTCCTTGAAAATTTTTTCCACCAGCTGGCAGAGCTGGCTCCAATCCTGCCGGAACTCAAGAAGCGCCTGCCTTCCTTCTTTCGTTACGACGTAATATTTTCGGCTCGGCCCCTTGGGAGAAGGTCTGCGTTCTACCGTAACCTTTCCCTGCTGCTCCAAGCGCAATAGCAGCGGATAGAGCGTGCTTTCACTCAAGTCAGAAAAGCCAACCTGCTTCAGGTGCATCACGATTTCATAGCCATAGGTCGGCTCTTGCGCAATCAATTTCAGAACACAGAATTCCAAAACGCCCTTGAGCAATTGTGTGTTGTTTTCCACTGGATACCTCCTTTTATCTATTATGTAATACGTAGTAGCTTATCTATATTGTATTGCGTAGTAGCATTTTTGTCAAGTCCTGTCCTGTTACCATTTCGACCAAAATCCGCTCTATATTTTTGTGCAACAAAAAAGCCCTGAGACTTTCATCTCAGAGCTCTTTGTTAAGTCGGCGACTACCTATTTTCACGCGCCGTTTCCAGCGAACTATCTTGGGCACGAGTGAGCTTAACTTCTGTGTTCGGAATGGGAACAGGTGGAACCTCACCGTCATCGTCACCGACCATATGACTGGCTCAGTATCCCATACGGTC
>NZ_QTVP01000026.1:0-33400 GCF_003460645.1 Faecalibacterium sp. OF04-11AC
ACAAAGCCGTTCATTCGTCTGCTTCATGGGCGTTTTCCTGCTCTGCGGCAGACTGCAAGATTCCCAGCAGACCGTTCCGCAGCTGTTCCAGTGCTTCCGGCGTAGCTCCTTTCATGCCCGAAACGCTGTCCAACATTGCATCCGTCAACTGCTCTGCCGTGATCGTTGGGTGCTGCACATCCTGCCCTTTGGTCAATTCGGTGAACATCTTCTCGGCCGCTTTCTTGCTCATGGCTTCCTGTTCGGCGTAATGGCTCCCGATGCCTTTTTTGATTTCCTTGACCGCCGCCATGAAGTACATCTCGATATCATCAAGATCACCTTGGTATACTGGCTTTCTCCGAAGGCTGATGTCCTTTGCGGCTTTGGCTGCTTCCGGGGTCTTGACCTTTGTGCGCAGCAGGGTGCTCAATGTCGTGAGCATGGCATTCTGTGCCGCAATACCGGACGCAAAGGTATCATCAAAATACTGCGCTATGCGGTAAGTAAGCTCTGCGAAGCGGGCATTTTCCAGCAGCAGATTGACCACCTCTGTATTGACACGCCCTGTGTAGAGGTTCTTTGCAGCTTCTACGGACAAGCCCAGTTCGGCAATGTCGTAATTTTTGCGGTCGGGGATGTTGGTTTCTCCCAGCAGAAAATCCGTAGACACGTTGAACAGCCTTGCAATCTTCAGCACCTGCTCATGGGTCAGGGTTCCTTTTGCGCCACTGATAAAACGGTTGATGGTGCTCTTGGAGCAGCCGAGTTCCTTAGCAAGTTCTGGTTGGCTGATGTTGTGCTCTTTCATCAAGTCCGCAAGACGGATGTTGGATGGTGCGGGCAGATATTCCTGTGCCATGTGGTCGGCCCTCCTTTTTGAGCTTTTTCCTCATTATAATACGCTCTGCCGTTTTGTTCAATATACGGTTTTCTCTCTGCCCTTGCTGTTGCAGTCCTGCAACCAGTGAGGGCATTTTTCTTTTTCCGTTGCAGTTCTGCCGCTTTTTCGCCTTTCCTGCAAAATTTTCCGTATATTCAGGCAGGAAGCAAAAAAACACCAGAGTTCCCACGCTAGGGACTCTGGTGCAACGCATAACACCGCCCTGCCCGGTGGCCGCAGGGTGCGGGGATTCGTGGGCATCGAGCCGCTTGTCCACCCCTGTCCGTAAAAAGTGCATTTTTTTACGGAAGAAGTTCGTACAACCTGTACGGTCTGTACTTGTACGCACCTGTACGGCAAATTGAAGCAGATTAAAACGTGCTATCGTTTATATTTTGGATTTCCGTACGTCGTACGAACCGTACAGGTTATTTGAAGTCCGTACGCAATTTTTTCAGATGCGTACGGAGCAATCAAGTTCGCATTGTGCGAACTTGATTGTAGCTCTCCCGCAGGAGACGTTCCCCCTCGGAGAGTCCTCGAAGAGCCCACTACACTTTGCAGCCCATAGGGATGAAAGTGTTATAGTGGGTTATTACACTTCCGAAGAAGTGCATCTTCGTTCCCCGTCACCTCTCGATGAACCTTGAAAGGAGGGATGCCCTTTGGCAAGAAACGATGGCGTTGACCGCACCAGTGTCCGAAATCTCGCCGTTTCGGACAAGGCCGTTGGCAACACCCAGCAGCACAATGAGCGTGAAAAGGACAGCTATCGGAACCCCGATATTATCCCCCAGCGCGCTGCATGGAACGTCCACTTCAAAAAGCCAACCGCCAGCTACACTGACCTGTTCGCCCAACTGGAAGCCGCCGGAACCATCTCCACGCGCGGCTTGAAGCCGGATGCCACCCATTATTGCGAGCTTGTCTTTGATGTCAACTCGGCCTATTTTGACAATCACGGTGGCTACGAGTTCGCCAAGCAGTTCTATGAGAATGCCTACAAAGCAGCCGTTCAGATCGTGGGTGGTGAGCAGTATATCCTCTCGGCAGTCATGCACGCCGACGAGATCAACCGCGCCATGACCGAAGCATTAGGCCGGGAGGTCTACCACTACCATCTCCATGTGGTCTATGTACCTGTCGTGGAAAAGCAAATCCTGTGGTCGAAACGCTGCAAGGACAAGGCACTGGTCGGCACAGTCAAGGAGACCGTCATGCAGGTCAGCCGGAGCAAGAAGTGGGCATCCAAGCCCCTGCTGGACGATGCTGGAGAGCCCGTCCTGCAAAAGAACGGCAAACCAGTCCTGAAGAAGTCGTACAGCATCCTGCAAGACGATTTCTTCAACTATATGCACAATGCCGGGTACACCGATGTAGAGCGCGGCGAGCGCGGCAGCACCGAAGAACACCTGACCGTCACCCAGTTCAAAGTCCAGCGGGAGCAGGAACGGCTGGACACCCTGACCGCTCAAGCCGACCAAAAGGCGCAGTCGCTTGCCAAAACCAGTCAGACCCTCTCCAAAAAGGAGAAGGAACTTGCCGCTGTGCAGAAAAAGGCCACGCTCACGAAAGAAGCTCTCATTCATGCGCGTGATCTGGATTATATCGGCAAGCGCACCTTTCTCGGTAACTACTCGCTGACCGAAGAAGAATTCTCCAAGCTGAAAAAACAGGCCGACCACGGCTATATGATGGATGTGGAGAACCGCCGCTTGAAAGAAGAACTTTCCACCGCCAAGAAGGAAGCCATTCGTTGGAGCAACAAGTACCACGACCTGTGGTACGACGTGAAACCCTATCTGGATGCTCTCCACCGTGCGCCCGAACTGGTGCGAGGCTTTCTGGAAAAGATTCTTGCCCCCAAGCAGGAGCGCACCATAAATGTGCCGCAGCGAAACCGCAAGCGTGGGCAGGATATGGAACTTTGATTTTCGGAGGATACCATTTGAACAAAAAGAAGAAGTCGAACAAATCCGGCTACCCGGATGAAGCAATCAAGACCCTTGCACGTTGCTTTTATCCCTCCATGGTTGAGTTTTTCAACAGCGAGGAAGGCCAGCGTGAATATGAGAAGTGGCTGAAAGAGCAGGAAGCACTACAAGCCTTGCCTGTTGCCGCATAAAAACAGCAGGACGCTCCCAGTAAAGGGAACGCCCTGCCTTATATAGATGTATCTTACCGAGGTGTGTCCAGTTGGGCACACCTCTTATTTTTTGCCCTTAATCTTCTAGCCCGTGGTTCCCAGCCACATTCCGCAGGTATTCTTCTGGCTCACCGTTCAGAATCAGCGCTGCATACGCCAGCGGGTCGTTATAGATTAGGTAGTCCAGTTCCGTCTGCTGCGCCATGGTCACATCCAGTGCATCCTCGACCCCGGTGCAGTCGATAGAGATCTTGCACCCATCCCGGAGCAACAGCTCCACACACCCGGTGTCCATGTTAAACTTACAGGCTCTTGCATCGTACTTCATAATCATACCCTCCAAATCTTGTGATTGTCTTACGGTCTATGACAAGGTATCGGAGTTTTGCACCGTCCACGGGAACCTTCATTGCTGTACCCAAAGAAAACGAAAAATCCGAACCCTTCTCCAATCGGAAACAGGTTCGGATTTTTCTTGTTTGGTGGGCGCGGGTGGATTCGAACCACCGAAGCTGAAAAGCAGCAGATTTACAGTCTGTCCCCATTGGCCACTCGGGAACACGCCCATATTCTTTTGAGTGCCCGGCCAAGCCGGATGACTCAATTATTTTAGCATGGGCGGCTGGTTTTGTCAACTGCTTTTTGCAAATTTCGCGGTACTTTTTTGCAGAGAAAATAAAAACCGCCCGGCAGAGCAAAAGCCGGGCGGGGAAAAGGAAGAAAAACGCGCGTTGAAATGGCAGGCTTACAGGATGTCGATGTACTCGCCGGCCAGTGCCTTGTTCATGCTGCGGACGGCGCAGAACTTGCCGCACATGGAGCAGGTGTCGCTGTGGTCGTCTTCGGGCAGGCGGGCATCACGGATGGCCTTGGCGGTCTCGGGGTCGATGGCGCAGGCAAACTGTGCGTCCCAGTCCAGCACCCGGCGGGCGTCGCCCATCTTGTCGTCGATGTCGCGGGCATGGGGGATGCCCTTGGCGATGTCGGCGGCGTGGGCGGCAATTTTGGACGCCACGATGCCCTGCTTGACGTCATCCACATTGGGCAGGGCCAGATGCTCTGCAGGAGTGACATAGCACAGGAACGCTGCACCGCTGGCGGCAGCCACGGCACCGCCGATGGCTGCCGTGATGTGGTCGTAGCCGGGGGCAATGTCGGTCACCAACGGCCCAAGAACGTAGAACGGTGCGCCCATGCAGATGCTCTTCTGCACCTCCATATTGGCGGCGACCTGGTTCAGAGGCACATGGCCCGGGCCCTCCACCATGACCTGGACATTGTGGGCCCAGGCGCGTTTGGTCAGCTCGCCCAGACGCACCAGCTCTTCGATCTGGCAGACATCGGTGGCGTCGGCCAGGCAGCCGGGGCGGCAGGCGTCGCCCAGAGAGATGGTCACATCGTGCTCTTCGCAGATGTCAAGGATCTCGTCAAAGTGCTCGTAGAACGGGTTCTCGTTGCCGGTCATGCACATCCAGGCAAACACGAGGGAGCCGCCGCGGCTGACAATGTTCATCTTCCGCTTATGCTTGCGGATCTGGTCAATGGTCTTGCGGGTGATGCCGCAGTGCAGGGTGACAAAGTCCACGCCGTCCTCTGCGTGCAGGCGGACCACATCAATGAAATCCTGTGCCGTCAGGGTGGCCAGGTCGCGCTGGTAGTGGATGACAGAGTCATACACGGGCACCGTGCCGATCATGACAGGGCACTCGTGGGTCAACTTCTGGCGGAACGGCTGGGTGTTGCCATGGCTGGAAAGATCCATGATGGCCTCGGCACCCATGTTGACGGCGCTCATCACTTTCTGCATCTCGATGCTATAATCCTTGCAGTCGCGGGAGACGCCCAGGTTGACGTTGATCTTGGTGCGCAGCATGCTGCCCACGCCCTCGGGGTTGAGGCAGGTGTGGTGCTTGTTGGCGGGGATGGCCACCTTGCCCTCCGAGACCCACTGCCGGATCTCTTCGGGAGTGCGGTACTCTTTCTTGGCCACGACCTCCATTTCGGGGGTCACGATGCCCTTGCGGGCGGCGTCCATCTGTGTGGTGTAAGTCTGCATACGATAAATCCTCCAAGTTGAACTCTCTCGATTTATTCCTGAATGGCGTCCGGTGCGCCGTTCATCCATGTAAAAATGTCCTTGCCGCCCAGCGTGTGATCCAGCGGGCCGGAGCCAGCGCCCAGATCCAGCCCGGCGGAAAGGGCGGCGGTGATGTAGCCTTTGGCCCGCGCGATGGCCTGCGGCAGGGAATACCCCTTGGCCAGGTTCGCCGCAATGGCGCTGGAAAGGGTGCAGCCGGTACCGTGGGTGTTGGGGTTTGCGATCCGCCTCCCCGCGAACCAGGTCTCGGTGCCGTCGGCCTCCACCAGTAGATCATCCGCGTCGGTGTCGCTGTGGCCGCCCTTGAGCAGTACGGAGCAATCGCAGTCAAACGCGATGGCGCGGGCGGCGGCCAGCATCTCTTCCCGGCTGTGGATGGGACGGCCGGAGAGCACTTCGGCCTCCTGCCGGTTGGGGGTGATGACCTCGGCCAGCGGGAACAGCTGCTCCCGCAGGGAGCGGACGGCGTCCGTTTCCATCAGGCGGGAGCCAGAGGTGGCCACCATGACGGGGTCCACCACGATGTGCCGGGCCTGATAGAAACGCAGCCGCTCGGCGATCGTCGCAATGAGCGGGGCGGAAGATACCATCCCGATCTTGACGGCGTCGGGGCGGATGTCGGTAAACACCGCGTCGATCTGCTGTGCGAGGAAAGCAGGGGAAACTTCAAGGATGCCGGAAACGCCGGTGGTGTTCTGGGCCGTCAGCGCGGTGATGACGCTCATGGCAAACACACCGTTCAGGGTCATGGTTTTGAGATCAGCCTGGATTCCGGCGCCTCCGCTGCAATCGCTTCCTGCGATGGATAATGCGGTCTTCATGAAAAATCTCCTTTGCATGAATTTTATAGCGCGGCAAAAGGTGGTGCCCCCAATTTGCCGCGGACTCCTCCAGCCGCCTTTGGCGGCAGCCCCCTCATAGAGGGGGCCTTTCTGCCTCCCTCCCTGAGGGAGGTGTCATCGCGCGGGCGATGACGAAAGGAGTTACAGTTTCCGGACCATCTCGCGCAGCTCTCTGCACGCGGCTTCGATATCCGGCTGTGCAAAGATGGCACTGATGACGGCGATGCCGGCCTCTCCGCAGCCGGCAAGCTGGAGCAGGTTCTCCCTGTGGATGCCGCCGATGGCCACCACCGGGATGGGAACACTGGCGCACACATCCGCCAGCACCTGACGGGAGATCACGTTGGTGTCCGTCTTGGTGTGGGTGGTAAACATGGCCCCGCAGCCAGATAGTCGGCCCCGTCCGCAAAAGCCTTTTTGGCCTCCGCCACATTGTGGGCCGACACGCCGATGATCTTGTCCGGGCCCAGCAGGCGGCGGGCCTCGGCGGCGCTCAGGTCGTCCTGCCCCACATGCACGCCGTCCGCACCGCACAGCTTTGCCAGCGGGACATTGTCATTGAGGATGAACGGGACATGGTACGCTCTGCAGAGGGCGGAAATTGTTTTTGCCTCGGCCAGCATATCGGCGTCGTCCAGGTGCTTTTCCCGCAGCTGAACGCAGGTGGCTCCGCCTTTCAGGGCAGCTTCCACCTGCTGGGGCAGGGTCTGTCTGCCGACCCAGGCGCGGTCTGTCACGGCATAAAGCCGCAGCATCTCAGCGGTACAGTTCATAACACAGCTCCTTTGGCAAAATTCAGGTCAGGCTGGCCTGCATGGAGCGCAGCGCGCCCGAACGCTGCAGGCTGAACAGCAGCACGCCCGCAATGACGGCACCGCCGGCCGTGGAGACCAGGAACGGGATGATGTAGGCGTAGAACGCGATGTCACCGGCGCTCTTGCCCATGAGCAGGATGGCCACCGGGTAGGCGCACAGCCCGCCCAGGATGGAGGTGCCAAACACCTCCGCCACCAGCGTGGGGAGCAGCTGTTTTGCCTTATGGTAGGTCAGCCCGCAGAGCAAAGCCCCAAACATGCTGCCGGGGAATGCCATCAGGCTGCCCAGCCCCAGCAGATTGCGCAGCAGCGAGGCCACAAAGGCCACGCCCACCCCGTAGTAAGGGCCCAGCAGCACGGCGCACAGGATGTTGACCATGTGCTGTACCGGGGCGCACTTGCTGCCAAAGATGGGAAAGCTGAACACGCTGCCCACCACGGCAAGCGCGCAGAACATTCCCGCCAGAGCGAGTTTTTTCACTGAGAGATTTTTCATGAAGATGCCTCCTTTGCAAAATACGGCAAAACAAAAACAGGAGACGCCTGTTACGGTGTCTCCTGTAAAAATCCATATCTTCAAAGTATGCACTTCGACGTTATGACTTCCTACGGCGGCATTATCCGCATCAGGTTAAAGGGTCGAAGTTCAGGTACTTCCTCTCAGCCTGCTTTACAAGCTCCCCTGTATTTGTGTTGACGCCCATATTCTACACCCGTCGGCTCCAAATTGCAAGAGTCGATTTGCTATACAATTTCCGTCCGGTATGCTATACTGAAAAAAACGCCTGCAAAAATCAGAAGCAGGCGCAAAAAGGAGATTTGACTTATGGGTCTTGTCAAAGCAGCATTGGGCGCCGCTTCCAGCGTGATGGGCGACCAGTGGAAAGAATACTTTACCTGCAGTGCTCTCCCGGCGGATGTTCTGGCCGTCAAAGGCGAGAAAAAGCAGAGCGGCCGCTCTGCCAACCGCCATGGCAGTGAGAACATCATCACCGATGGCTCCATCGTGGCCGTGGCTGAGGGCCAGTGCGCCCTCATCGTGGAGCAGGGCAAGGTGGTGGATCTCTGCGCCGAGCCCGGTGAGTACACCTACAATACCGGTACCCAGCCCTCCCTGCTCAGCGGCGGGCTGGCCAAGAATATTGATGACATCTTTGCCGAGATGGGCAAGCGCTTTGCCTTTGGCGGCCAGGAAGCCACCGACCAGCGGATCTACTACATCAACACCAAGGAGCTGCCCGGCAACAAATACGGCACCCCCAGCCCGGTGCCGTTCCGGGTGGTGGACCAGCGGGCCGGCATCGACATGGACATCAGCATCCGGTGCTTTGGCGAGTACAGCTACCGCATCACCAACCCCATCCTGTTTTACACCAATGTCTGCGGCAATGTGGAAAACGCCTATCTCCGTGAGACGCTGGACAGCCAGCTCAAGACCGAGCTGCTGACGGCCCTGCAGCCGGCTTTTGCCAAGATCAGCGAGCAGGGCATCCGCTACTCGGCTCTGCCCGGCCATACCATGGAAATGGCTGACGCCCTCAACGAGGTGCTCTCCGCCAAGTGGAAGAACCTCCGCGGCATTGAGATCGTCTCCCTCGGCGTGTCCGGCGTCAAGGCCAGCGAGGAAGACGAGGCCATGCTCAAGGCCATGCAGCGGGATGCCGCCTACATGGACCCCACCCGGGGCGCTGCCCATCTTGTGGGTGCCCAGGGCGACGCCATGCGGGCCGCTGCCGCCAATACCAGCGCGGGCCCGGCCATGGCCTTTATGGGCGTGAACGCGGCTGCCGCTGCGGGCGGAGCTGACGCTCAGACGCTCTACCAGATGGGGGCCCGGCAGGCGGCGGCACAGCCCGCTCCGGCTCCCGCCGCGGGCTGGAAGTGTGCCTGCGGCCAGAGCGGCAACACGGGCAAATTCTGCACGGCCTGTGGTGCTCCCAAGCCGGAGGCACCCACGGTCTGGGTGTGCAGCTGCGGCACCAAGAACAGCGGCAAGTTCTGCTCCGAGTGCGGCAAACCCCGCCCGGCGGCCCAGTGCGCCAACTGCGGCTGGAAGCCTGCCGACCCCACCCGGCTGCCCAAGTTCTGCCCGGAATGCGGCAAGCCCTTTGGGGCGTAAGGGGGCATGAACCATGCCGAATGAAACCACCAATTACCAGTGCCCGGCCTGTACCGGCCCGCTGCGGTTCGACAGCGCCACGGGCAAACTGGTCTGTGATTACTGCGGCTCCACCTATGAGGTCAAGGAGGTGGAGGCCCTTTATGCAGACAAGCAGAAAGCCTCTGACACCGCCGCCCGGCAGCGGCCCCAGGGCCCCGTCTGGGGCGAGGAGGAAGCCGCCGGCCTCACCAGCCGCACCTGCTCTTCCTGCGGGGCCGAGCTGGTCTGCGACGGTACCACCGCTGCCACCACCTGCCCTTACTGCGGCAACCCCACGGTGCTGGGCGGGCAGCTCTCCGGCAAGCTGAAGCCGGAGTACATCATCCCATTCAAGCTGGATCGCAAGGCAGCCGTGCAGAACCTGAACAAATACTACAAGGGCAAAAAGTTCTTGCCAAAGGCGTTCAAAGAGCAGAACCACGTCGAAGAGATCCAGGGCGTGTATGTGCCGTTCTGGCTCTACGACGCCACTGCCGATGCCCGGGGCGCTTATGAGGGCGAAGTGACCGAGAGCCACCGCGAGGGGGATTACGTCGTCACCAATACCCAGCACTACAATGTGGCCCGCGCGGGCGAGGCAGACTTTATCAAGGTGCCCGTGGATGGCTCCAGCAAGATGCCGGATGCCCACATGGATGCCATTGAGCCCTTTGATTACAGCGCCATTCAGCCGTTCTCCACGGCGTACCTGCCCGGCTTCCTGGCCGACCGTTACGACGAGGACGAGGAAAAGTGTCTGCCCCGGGCCACCCGCCGGATGGAAAACACCACCCGTGCGGCCCTGCGGGAGACCATTGACGGCTACTCTGAGGTACACACCAAGGCGGAAAACATCAACATCGACATCCGCAAGGCGCACTACGCCCTGCTTCCGGTCTGGATGCTCCACACCCGCTGGAACGACAAGGACTTCCTTTTTGCAATGAACGGCCAGACCGGCAAGCTCATTGGCGACCTGCCCGTGGACCCCAAGCGGGTCGCTGCCTGGTTTGCGGGCATCAGCCTGCCGCTCATGGTCATTCTGGCACTGTTTCTGTACGGCTGAGGGGGTGTGAGCGCAAAATGAAAAATCGGATGTGTAAAACAAACTGTTATAAAAAGTGCTGTGCTTTTCTGGCCGCTCTGCTGATGCTTGCGGTGCTGGCTCTGCCCGGTATGGCGGCGGCTCCCCTCGTCCGGGACGAGATGGGCCTGTTTGATGCCGATACCTACAACGAGCTGGAACAGAGCGCGGAAGCGGCTTCCAGCGGCCACGATTGCGACGTCTATTTCCTCGTGGTCAACGACATCGGCGATGCCAACCAGCGGGATTTTGCCAAGAATTATTATGTGAACAACGGTCTTGGCAGCGGTGAGGGCAAAAGCGGCATCCTCTTCCTGCTGGCGGTGGGTTCCCGCAAGTATGTCACCATCACCTATGGCGGCGGTGTCACAGCCTTTACCGATTACCGCATTGAGCAGATGGAGGACGACATCGTCCCCAAGCTCTCGGACGGCGACTGGGCCGGGGCGGCCCGCACCTACATCGAGATGGCAGATTACACGCTGGACTACTATGCCGAGCATGGCGAGCCCATTGATGTGGACAACGACCTGGGCGCCGAGGGCCTCCTCTTTGTCATTGGGATCCCGGCGGCCATTGCGGCAGGTGTCTGCCTGGTGTTCTACCACCAGATGAAGACGGCCAAGGAGAAGACCGAAGCGGACGATTACATGCCAGGCCTCAAGCTCCGGGTCAAGCGGGATGTCTACACCCACACCACGCAGACCCGCGTCTATGACCCGCCCAAGGAAGAAAAATCTTCCGGCGGTGGCTCCTCCACCGACAGCGACGGCTTCGGCGGCTCGTCGGGTGGTTCGTTCTGAGGAAAAAACGAGCAAAAAAATACTCCGTGCATTTGCACGGAGTATTTTTTTAGCTTGTTACAACATCCTGGACAAAAATGCTTTCAGTCTCGGGTGCTTGGGGTTGGAGAACAGCTCCTGCGGGGGTTCATCCTCCTGGATGCGGCCATTATCGATGAAGATGACACGGTTGGAAACTTCGCGCGCAAAACCCATCTCGTGGGTGACCACCAGCATGGTGATGCCGGTGTGGGCCAGCTCTTTCATCAGCTCCAGCACTTCGCCGACCATCTCCGGGTCCAGGGCGGAGGTGGGCTCGTCAAACAGGATGACGTCCGGGTCCATGGCCAGGGCACGAGCAATGGCAATGCGCTGCTGCTGGCCGCCGGAAAGGCTCTTGGGGAAGACATTGGCCTTATCGGACAGGCCCACGCGGGCCAGCAGCTCGTCGGCACGGGCGGAGGCCTCCTGCTTGTTCTTGAGCTTGAGCAATTCCGGGGCCAGGCAGAGGTTCTGCTTGACGGTCAGGTGGGGGAAGAGGTTGAAGTGCTGGAACACCATGCCCATCTTCTGGCGCACGGAGTCAATGTGGGCTTCGTCCACTTCCACGCCCTCAAATTTGATGCTGCCGCCGGTGGGGATCTCCAGCCGGTTCAGGCAGCGCAGGAACGTGGATTTGCCGCAGCCGGAGGGGCCGATCAGGCAGACCACATCGCCGCGGTAAATGTCAATGTCGATGCCCTTGAGGACATCCAGCGTGGGGGTGGCCTTTTTGTCGCCTTTGAGCTTCTCGCCGCCGTAGGTTTTGGTCAGGCCGCGGACTTCCAGAATTTTATCGGTCACTTTGTGCCAGCCTCCTCTCAAACTTTGCCAGCAGCCGGGTGAACAGCATGACCAGGAGCAGATAGATCAATGCAACGCCCAGTAGCGGGTACATGGCTTCGTAGGTACGGTTCATAATGCCCTGCGCGGCATACAGCAGCTCCTTGCCGCCGATGGTCGTGATCAGGGAGGTATCTTTCAGCAGGACGATGAACTCATTGCCCAGGGCCGGCAGCACGGCACGGATGGCCTGCGGGATGATGATGACCACCATGGTGGTTATGTAATTCAGGCCCAGGCTGCGGCCGGCTTCCATCTGGCCGGGATCCACGGCCATCAGGCCGCCGCGGATGATCTCCGAGACATAAGCGCCGGAGTTGATGCCCAGCGTCAGCGCGCCCACCATGGTAAAGTTGCGGCTGTTGGCAAAAATGACCATGCTCATGATGAGCAGCTGCACCATCATGGGCGTGCCGCGGATGATGGTGGTGTACACCTCGCAGATGGCATTGAAGAAGCCCAGCACGGGGTTGCGGTGGTTGGGGCGCTGCTGGTCGTGGGCCACACGCACCAGAGCCACCAGGCTGCCCAGCACGATGCCCAGCGCCAGCGCCATGGCGGTGACCAGCAATGTGGTGCCTACGCCCCGGATGTACTGCATCCAGCGGTCTTTCAGGATAAAGGCTTGATAAAACTTGAAAAAGAACTCCTGCCCGAAGTTGAGCTTGGTACCGCTGTTGAGCAGCTCTTTGAGCAGTTCGTATTGAGCAGCCATTCGCATCCTCACTTTCCGATTTTGTCAGATTTTTGTAACCTTATTTTTCTAAAAAAGGGGAGGAGCCCCAAAAGGGACCGCCTCCCCGTGGTTCTTGTGGTACAGCAGCTGATTATTCAGCGGTGATGTACTTGTCCACGATGGACTGCAGGGTGCCGTCAGCTTTCAGCTCTTCCAGAACAGCGTTGACAGCGTCCTCCAGAGAGGAACCCTTTGCCATGCCGATGGCGTAATCTTCCTCAGCGTAGCTGGTGTCCAGAATGACCAGGCCGGGGTTGGCGGCGACGAACTCCTTGGCGGGAGCGTTGTCGATGACCACAGCGTCCACCTGGCCGTTGTTCAGAGCCTGCACAGCGGTCAGACCGTCATCGTAAGCCACGACGTTCTCGTCGCCGAAGTCATCAGAGCAGTAGATGTAGCCGGTGGTGCCGCGCTGGGTGCCGATCTTCTTGCCAGCCAGATCATCGGGGGAAGCAATGTCAGAGCCCTCGGGCACGATGATGGACTGGATGCCGGTAGCGTAGCGTCGGAGAAGTCCATCACAGCCTTGCGCTCGTCGGTCACGGTGACGCCAGCCATGACGATGTCGGCCTTGCCCTGCTGCACGCTCAGCAGCGCGGCGTCAAAGTCCATGTCATCGATCTGCAGCTCCAGGCCCAGCTTGTCAGCGATGGCCTGAGCGGTCTCGATGTCGATGCCCTCAAACTCACCGGCATCGGTGGTCATCTCGTACGGAGGGAATGCGGCGTTGGTAGCATGGTCAGCTTGCCGGCCTCAACGGTGGTCAGCTCGGTGGCGGCAGCGGAAGCAGCCTCAGAAGAAGCGGCGGCGCTGGAAGCGACGGAAGACGCGGCAGCGGAAGAAGCAGTGCTGGAGGAACCACCGCAGGCAGTCAGAGCCAGAGCGGCAACGGTCAGACCAGCGGCAGCCATAAAGCTGCGGCGAGTAATCTTTTTCATATTCAAACACTCCTCTGTTGATTGTATAATCTTATAGCTCCCAACACGATGCGATTCATCGAAACTTTGGGAAGTGAACTTAGTATAGATTGTACAAAATCAAAAGTCAAGCGTTGTGCAAAAATTCCGTAAAATTGAAACCGATTTGCAAACAATTATGCAGAAAAGGGATGGAAATGAATGTATATATGCGGATGAATGAGAAAACACGCGCTCAACGCCTGCGGTGAGGCAGGGGGATGCCCAGCACCAGCGCGATGCCAGTGGCCAGCGCGACGGCGATTTTAAAAGTGGAAATACCATTGGAAAGGGCCAGCGCGTTGTTGCTCTGGATAAAATAATAGGCCGTGTAGTAGATACCGGCTCCCGGCACCAGCGGGAAGATGCCCGGCAGCAGAAAGACCGTTACCGGGGCTTTGAGCAGGATGGCCAGCACCCGGGTGAGCAGCGTCAGCGGGATGACGGCCAGCAGGGAAGCGGTGGTGCTGTCGGCTCCCAGCAGGACAGCCAGCTCGTACACCAGCCAGCCCGCACCGCCCACCAGCGCGCAGTAAGGCAGCAGCCGCCGGGGGCAGGCAAACAGGATGGCAAAGCTCAACGTGCCCGCCGCTGCGAGGAAAAACTGGGCCACAAGCGTGCCAATGGTCGCATTGGTCAGCAGACTCATGCAATGTTCACCCCCGTCAGCAGAGAATAGCACAACAGCACAAAACCGGTGCCGATGGCGATGCAGGCGGCCACCAGCAGGGCGTCGATCATCCGGATGGTGCCGGAGAGGTAATCGCCCTGCACAAAATCCCGGATGCCCATGGTAAAGGCGATACCGGGCGTCAGGATCATCAAAGTGCCGATGATGGCATGGCTGGCCTCGGTGCCCAGCAGATGACATAGCGGCAGGCAGACCAGCGTGATGAGGGAAGCCGTGGTGATCTTCCGGAAACCGCCCGGCAGGTTGAGCCGCTCACACAGCAGCAGGTAGCTGCTGGCGGCAAGGCCCGCCACGGCTGCCGCCAGCCCGGCCCGGAGGTGCCGCCAAAGATCATGGCAAAACAGAACGCGCCGGAAAGCCCTGCCGCCAGCTGCACCCGGTCGTTCGGGAACGGGATGCGCTGGGCCCTGGCCAGCTGGGCCTCTGCCTCGTCCAGCGTGAGGCCCCCCGCGGCGATCTGGCGGGAAAGCTCGTTCACCGCCGCCACCCGGCCCAGATGGGTGGTGCGGACGGGCACATTGCGCACTTCGCTGATCTCAGCCGTGCCTGCGCTGGCAAAGATACCGTTGGTCAGAATATAAACATGGAACTCCCGCAGGTGGAAGCTCCGGGCCATGATCTCCATGGTCTGCTCCACCCGGAACACCTCGGCGCCGTTTTCCAGCAGCGTCTGGCCTGCCGCCATAATAAAATCCATAATGCGGTGGCGCTGTTCCTCATCGGGATAAAGAACCCTCTCGCTCATCGGGGGCCTCCTTATAGAAAAGTGATAAACGATACCGCCCTATTTTATCATGTCCGCAACTGGCGCACAAGAGGAAAGTGAAAAGAACCGCCAAAACCGTAATTTCCTACTAAAAAACTTCGTTTCACCTGTTGACAAATCGCGCTGAGGCGATTACAATAAATGCAATATCACGAAAATGGCTGTGAAGAGAAGAGTAGGTTTTCGCATTGAGCCTTACCAGAGAGCCCGGACGGTGGAAAAGGGCAGGAAACAGGGAACGGAAAATGGTCTCGGAGCCGCGTGGGCGAAGCACAAGAGCGCTAAGCCTGCGACGGGTACGCCCGTTAAAGCGTCCGGCTGTACGCCGTGTGAGCCGAGCTCAGCTCCCACTGCCGCAGCTTCAAGGCCGTGTCCCGTAAGGGTGCGGTAAAACAAGGTGGTACCACGGAAGTTTTCAGGCTCCCGTCCTTGCAGGGTGAATGCCCGGTGAGGACGGGGGCTTTTTTATTGGCTTCCGGTGCACGGGTGCGGAATGGTGCCGCGCCGTGCAGAACAAACATTTTTTCATTTTATCCAAAGAATAGAGAGGGATACTGTTATGATTACACGTCGTGATTTTCTGAAAGTTACCGGTGTGGCCGCTGCTGCCGCTGCCCTGACCGCCTGTGGTGGTTCTTCTTCCACCTCCACCGCTTCCTCTGCTGCTGCCAGCACCGCTGCCTCCTCTGAGGCTGCTTCCGCTGTGGCCAAGCTGGACAAGGTCAAGGTGGCCGTCCCCAACGACACCACCAACGAGGCCCGCGCCCTGACCCTGCTGGAGAAGAATGGCTTCTTCAAGCTCAAGGCAGACGCCGGCCTGACCGCTACCAAGAACGACATCGAGGAGAACCCCCTGAACGTCACCGTTGATGAGGTCGAGGCTGCTCAGGTGCCCAACGTCCTGCAGGATGAGGACTACGCTGTCATCAACTCCAACTACGCCATCTCGGCTGGCCTGGACCCCATGACCGATGCCCTGGCCATGGAGGACGGCACTTCTGCTTACGTCAACGTGCTGGTCTGCAAGGAGGGCAACGAGAACGAGCCCAAGATCAAGGCTCTGGTGGCTGCTCTGCAGAGCCAGCAGGTCAAGGACTTCATGGATGAGAACTACAAGGGCGCTGTCGTCTCTGTTGTCGAGAACCCCACCGACGGCTATGATTCTTCCATTGATTACGACGCACTGAACGGCGAGACCGTCAGCTGCGCGGCTACCCCGGCTCCCCACTGCGAAGTGCTGGAGATCTGCAAGGACATCCTGGCCGCCAAGGGCATCACGCTGGACATCCAGGAGTATGACGATTATGTGATCCCCAATACCATCGTGGAGGATGGCCAGTGCGATACCAACTACTTCCAGCATCAGCCGTACCTGGACAACTTCAATGAGGAGAAAGGCACCCACCTGGTCACCGTGGCCGGCATCCATGTCGAGCCTATGGGCATCTACGGCGGCAAGCAGGACAGCCTGGCTCCCATCGAGGGCTAAAAGCTGCGGCCCTGCAAGAAATTCCTCTGTTTGGCTCTCCTTTGCAGGAGAGCTCCGCGACATGCCCGCACTGAGCGGGATGGAGCGGTGAGAGGTTTGCTTTGGGATAAAACCTCTCCGTCATCGCTTCGCGATGCCACCTCCCCTGAAAAAGGGGAGGCAGGGGACGGGCATTAACCATTAAGGAGAACATCGTGATCGAGATCAAACACCTTTCCAAGACTTTCCAAATGAAAGACGGCGCGGTGAACGCGCTGAACGACATCAACCTGACCATCCCGGATGGAGCCATTTATGGCATCATTGGCATGTCCGGCGCGGGCAAAT
Organism: Faecalibacterium sp. OF04-11AC; assembly: GCF_003460645.1. NCBI lineage: Bacteria > Bacillati > Bacillota > Clostridia > Eubacteriales > Oscillospiraceae > Faecalibacterium > Faecalibacterium sp. OF04-11AC. The sequence goes on from NZ_QTVP01000026.1 coordinate 16,617, forward strand.
CCACCCTGGTGCGCTGCATCAACCTGCTGGAACGCCCCACGGAGGGCAGCGTCGTCATTGACGGCACCGCCATGGAGACGCTGTCTCCCGCCGAGCTGCGCCAGCGCCGCCGGGAAATCACGATGATCTTCCAGCAGTTTAACCTGCTGATGCAGCGCAGCTGCCTGAAGAACATCTGCTTCCCTATGGAGCTGGCCGGGGTAAAAAAGGCGGATGCGGAAAAGCGCGCCAGGGAACTGCTGGAGATGGTAGGCCTGCCCGATAAGGCCAACGCCTACCCGGCCCAGCTTTCCGGCGGCCAGAAGCAGCGCATTGCCATTGCCCGCGCACTGGCAACCAACCCCAAAGTGCTGCTCTGCGATGAGGCCACCAGCGCGCTGGACCCCAACACCACCCACTCGATCCTGACGCTCATCAAGGACATCAACCAGAAGCTGGGCATCACGGTGGTGGTCATCACCCACCAGATGAGCGTGGTCGAAGAGATCTGCGACCATGTGGCCATTCTGGACAGCGGTGTGGTCGTGGAACAGGGAGAGGTCAAGGAGATCTTTGCGAACCCGAAGACGGCCGCGGCCAAGCGCCTCGTTGCCCCCAACGGCGGCAGCGCGGCCCGCGACCTTTCGAGCTTTGCGCCTGACGATCACGTCGTCCGTGTTACGTTCAACGGCTCGTCCACGGCAAAGCCTCTTGTGGCCAGCCTGGCAGCCGAAAAAGGGATTCTGGTCAGCGTGCTCAGTGCGGATACCCGTGATCTGAGCGGCCAGTGCTACGGCAGTATGCTGCTCAAGCTGCCGCGGGAGATCGAGCAGGCAAAACAGGCAACGGCCTATATGCGGGCCCAGCCCGGTGTCACGGTAGAGGAGGTGACTGGCGAATGAGTATTGCGGATTATAGCTTTGCCATCTGGGAGACGTTCTATGTAACGGTGCTCTCCACGGCGTTTTCGCTGGTCATCGGTCTGCCGCTGGGCGTGCTGCTGGTGGCCGGGGATAAGGACGGTGTTCTGCCCCTGCCCGGCTGGCTGATGCATGTTCTCAACATCATCATCAACATCCTGCGCAGCGTCCCGTTCCTGATCCTGATGATCTGCGTCTTCCCGCTCACCCGCGCCCTCGTGGGCACTACCGTGGGCACCAAGGCCACCATCGTTCCGCTGGTGGTCGCGGCGTTCCCGTTCGTGGCCCGTCTGGTGGAGACCAGTCTCCGCGAGCTGGACGAGGGTGTGGTGGAGGCGGCCCAGAGCATGGGCGCGACCCCGTTCCAGATCATCACCAAGGTCATGATCCCCGAGTGCCTGCCGGCCTTATTTCCAGCATGACCACCGCGCTGACCACCATTCTGGGTTACTCGGCTATGTCCGGCGTCATTGGCGGCGGCGGCCTGGGTAAGATCGCTCTGTCCTACGGCTACTACCGTTACCAGACCAACATCATGGTCGTCTGTGTCATCCTGCTGGTGCTGCTGGTGCAGGCGTTCCAGACCGTGGGCACCCTGTGGGCCACCAAGAGCGATAAGCGGCTGAGAAAGTGATCTCCTATATTTGGCTCTCCTTTGTAGGAGAGCTCCGCGACATGCCCGCGCTGAGCGGGATGGAGCGGTGAGAGGTTGAATTTAAAAGAAACCCTCTCCATTTCACATCCGCTCGGAGCCTCTGCTGGCAAAACCTCTCAGTCTCGCATTCGCTCGACAGCCATCCTCCCTCTGTCGCTAACGCGACATCTCCCTCCGGCCGGAGGGAGTCTGTCCTGTCAGGGGAGCCTTTGGCAAAGAGGTTTCGTTTTGCGGAATCTTGCGAAGTTACATCGAAACTTCACGGTATCGCCAAGCCTCCCCTTTGTAGGGGAGGTGGCACGCCGTCAGGCGTGACGGAGAGGTTTAATTGCAGCGCCTCGGGCGGGAAAAACAATTTAACGTTTCAATTCCCCGCCGGAGGCTCGTGCTCCTGCGGGGAATTGTGCTATACAGACAAACCCAGTAAAGGAGTATGTTGCAATGAATCGTGATACCATCTGCGTGCAGGGCGGCTATACGCCCGGCAACGGCGAGCCCCGCCAGGTCCCCATTATCCAGTCCACTACCTTTAAATATGCCACCAGCGAGGATATGGGGAAGCTGTTTGACCTGGAGGCCAACGGCTATTTCTACTCCCGCCTGCAGAACCCCACCTGCGACCTCGTGGCCAAGAAGATCTGCGAGCTGGAGGGCGGCACCGCTGCCATGCTGACGTCCAGCGGCCAGGCGGCCAACTTCTTCGCCCTGTTCAACATCTGCGAGGCAGGTGACCATATCGTGGCGTCCAGCACCATCTACGGCGGTACGTTCAACCTCATCTCGGTCACTATGGCCAAGATGGGCATTACGGCCACGTTCGTGGACCCGCTCTGCACCGAGGAGGAGCTGGAGGCTGCGTTCCGGCCCAACACCAAAGTCGTGTTCGGCGAGACCATTGCCAACCCTGCCCTGACCGTGCTGGACATCGAGAAGTTCGCCAAGGCAGCCCACGCCCACGGCGTGCCCCTCATCGTGGACAACACGTTCCCCACCCCGGTCAACTGCCGCCCCTTTGAGTGGGGCGCTGATATCGTCACCCACTCCACAACCAAGTACATGGACGGCCACGGCGCGGCTTTGGGTGGTGCCATTGTGGACAGCGGGAAGTTTGACTGGATGGCCCACGCCGAGAAGTTCCCCGGCCTGTGCACCCCGGACGAGAGCTACCACGGCATCACCTATGCCGAGCGGTTTGGCAAGGAGGGGGCCTTTATCACCAAGGCCACGGCCCAGCTCATGCGGGATTTCGGCTCCATGCAGTCCCCCATGAACGCCTATATGCTCAACCTGGGGCTGGAAAGCCTCCATGTCCGGATGCAGCGCCACTGTGAAAACGGCATGGCGGTGGCGAAGTTCCTCGAAAGCCACCCCAAAGTGGCTTATGTCAACTACTGCGGGCTGGAAAGCAGCCCCTACCACGCACTGGCTGAAAAGTACCTGCCGAATGGCAGCTGCGGCGTGGTGTCCTTTGGTCTGGCCGGCGGCCGCGAAGCTGCCAGCACCTTTATGAAAGCCCTGAAGCTGGCTGCCATCGAGACCCATGTGGCCGATGCCCGCACCTGCTGCCTGAATCCCGCGTCCAGTACCCACCGCCAGATGAACGATGAGCAGCTGCGCGCCGCAGGTGTCCCCGCCGAGCTGGTCCGTATGAGCTGCGGTCTGGAGTCCAGCGAGGACCTCATCGCTGATATTGCGCAGGCACTGGATCAAATCTAATCTCTCAAAAGGAGTAAGACGTTATGCCTCTCATCATCCCCAAAACGCTCCCCGCTTACGATGCCCTGTATGAAGAAAATGTCTTCGTCATGCACCGGGAGCGGGCCGCTTCCCAGCATATCCGACCGCTGGAAATCCTGATCCTCAACCTCATGCCCACCAAGATCGCCACCGAGACCCAGATCGCCCGGCTGCTGGCCAACACCCCGCTGCAGGTGCATATGACCCTGCTGCAGACGGCCAGCCATGCGGCCACCCATGTCTCTGCAGCCCATCTGGAGGCGTTTTATAAGACCTTTGAGGAGGTCAAAAATAACCGCTACGACGGCATGATCATCACCGGTGCCCCGGTGGAGACGATGGATTTTGAGCAGGTGGATTACTGGCCGGAGCTGTGCGAGATCATGGATTTCAGTGAGACAAACGTCTACTCTACCCTCCATGTCTGCTGGGGTGCGCAGGCGGGCCTGTACTATCACTACGGTGTGCGCAAGCATATCCTGCCGGAAAAGATGTTCGGCGTGTTTGAGCACAAGGTCACCCGCCCGGCAAACCCGCTGGTCCGCGGCTTTGATGAGGTGTTCTACGCCCCCCACAGCCGCCATACCGGCATCAGCCGGGAAGATGTGCTCAACTGCCGCGCCCTCCGCATCCTGGCCGAGAGCGACGAGGCAGGCCCGTTCCTCATGAGCACCGAAAATGGCCGCCAGATCTTTGTCACCGGCCACCCGGAGTACGATAAGTACACGCTGGATGCCGAGTACAAGCGGGATGTGGGCAAGGGCCTGCCCATTGCAGTGCCCAAGAACTACTACCCCAATGACGACCCGGAGCAGCCGCCCCTCTTCCGCTGGCGTGCCCACGCCCACCTGCTGTATGAGAACTGGCTGAACTATTATGTCTATCAGAACACTCCCTATGACCTGGGCACCATCGAGCGCGTCCAGCACGAGGACTAAGAAAAATAAACCCTTTCTGCCTGCGCGATGAAAGGCGGAGAGGGTTTTCTTGGAGGTAAATCTTTATGGGAATCCCTGCAAAATGGAATCTGACCATCGGCCATCTGCCCCACGGGCCGCTGAATAAGATCAGCGACGTGCCCGGCGTGACGGTGGGCCACTGCACCCTGGCGGACGGCGATGTCCAGACGGGCGTGACGGCCCTGCTGCCCCACCCGGGGGATATCTTCCACGAGAAGCTGCTGGCCGCCAGCCATGTCATCAACGGCTTTGGCAAGACCACCGGCCTGGTTCAGATCGACGAGCTGGGCACGCTGGAAACGCCCATCCTCTTTACCAACACCCTCAGCGTGGGCACGGCGGAGACGGCGCTGGTCAAGTATATGCTGGCCCAAAATCCGGATATCTGTGAGACGACGGGCAGCGTGAACCCGGTGGTGTGCGAGTGCAACGACAGCGTCTGAACGACATCCGGGGCCTGCATGTCACCGAGCAGAACGTCTTTGACGCATTGGCCGACTGCAAGGCTGATTTTGCCGAGGGTGCTGTGGGCGCGGGCCGAGGGATGCGCTGCCACGGCCTCAAGGGCGGCATCGGGTCGGCTTCCCGGGTGGTAGAGCTGGATGAAAAAAACTATACCATTGGTTCCCTTGTCCTCTCCAACCATGCCATGTTTGATGATCTCATTGTGGGCGGTACCCCCATCCAGCAGCTGCTGGAGGCACACATCCCGCCCCACGAGGATAAAGGCTCCATCATCACGGTGCTGGCCACGGACATCCCGCTCAGTGAGCGGCAGCTCCGGCGGCTCTGCCACCGGGCGCTGGTGGGCCTCTCCCGCACGGGCAGCTACTGCGGCAACGGCTCAGGTGAGATCGTGCTGGCTTTTACCACGGCCAACCGGATGCCCCACTATGCCGAAACAGCCCTCCTGCCCATGACCATGCTCCACGATGACGCCATCAACCCGCTCTTCCGGGCGGTGGCCGAGTGCGTGGAAGAAAGCGTCCTCAGCAGCCTGTTCCACGCTGAGACGGTCACAGGCTATCACGGCAAAACCGTGCCCTGCCTGACCGACCTGCTGGAGGGTAAAATCGAGAGAAAAGAATGATCTAACGCGGCAACACCCGCAGGGAGCCAGTTCTGCGGGTGTTGTCTTTTGACAGAAAGTATGATATCCTGTAACGGCAGTGTATTTACCCTGCCAATGGGTGTTGCCTCAAACGCAGGCGGCTGAACGCTCCTTGCCGGAATTCTTGTTTTGCAAAGATTGTAGAACAGATGCCGGGAGGGCGGCTTTTTTGAAGTGACCCCTCCCGACACTTCTGGTGAAAGGAGGGATGCAATATGACTCTGTCTGAAGTGCTTTTGCTGCTGACATTGCTTTGCAGCATTGCCTATGGTGTTTTTGACATCACATGGAAAATCAGCCATGATGACAAGAATCAGAAAAACAAAAAAGACTGACCGCCATCTACTTCCCCAAGTACATCGGTCAATCTTTTTTGTTCATGTACGGTAAGGAGCCAGCCGTTTGTTAGGCAGCACCCTTTGTAGTTTCAGTATACGCGTTTCAACGTCCTTTGTCAAGCTCACGGGAGGTGGTCTTTATGCAAAAAATCAAAGCACACAAGCAGGCTTTCCGCCGCGCACTGCGCATTTTGTACTGGGTGGGTTTGATGATCCTCTACCTCTGTGCGGCCAGCCGCCCGGGAGTCTGGCTGCGGGATGCGTTTCTGTACCGGCAGACGGATGGAGCTTTGCAGGCCGGGATAAATACGGAATTTATGCGTTGACTGTCACTGCGGCAGAGCATGAAACGCAGGCGGTGTTTGCGATGAACGGGGAAACGATTCAATACCGCATTGTAACGTCATCGCAGGAGAATGTCCAAATTTATCAGGATGACAGGAAGATTTTTGCCGGGCAGGCAATTGGCGAGCCGGGCGATGCGGTTTTATGGGCGGAAAATGGCCAGCTGGCAGATGATATCAATGTTGTGGTCAACGGAGAGTACCAACAGCAAGACCTTTTGCCCACTTGTCAGTGGCTTTATAATATTGCCGTCGGAGGGCGGATGGAAACGCGGGGGAATTTATGGTTCCTGCTCCCTATGGGGCTGCTGGCGTTGGTTCTTTTTCTGGACATTAAATTTCCATTGCTATTCTGGAACCTTAGCCACGGTCTGGCAGTACAGGGCGGCGAACCCAGTGAATGGTACTGCACTATGCAGAAAGTCAGCCGTGATCTGATGGAAGTCGGCATCCCCCTGCTGGCCCTCATCAGCTTCTGGCAGCATTAAAGGAAAGACAAGTGCCCGCAGGAAGATAAAACCTGCGGGTATTCTTATGTCTTTTCAATGGTGACAAAATTTATCCTGCTGCAAAAGGCTGAGAAGAGCTCCTTTTCCAGTCCGGCAGGGAATCTTGCTTTGAAATCTGGGATACATCCTGCGCTTTTCTGGCAATCTGCTGTCAGAGATTCCATCTCGTTGTGCAAAATGCTTACTTGATTCCAAATTGGAATTGATTTTGGAAAAACTCTCGGAAAAAATGGGGCTTTTCTTGGGGGATAAACGGTAGTAAGATGAAGAAAAGGAATGGGAAAAGGCAAACATGGAACGGAACCAGGCAGGGAAGCTGAAATGAAAGGAGAACCTCAATGGACGAGAAAGACTTTGAGCTGCTGGAAGTGCTGGATGAGACACGGAACATCACCCATGCGGCGGATAAACTCTATATGACCCAGTCGGCGCTGTCCAAGCGGATCAAATCTATGGAGCAGGAGCTGGGGGTGGAAATTCTGCTCCGCTCCCGGCAGGGCATCCGCTTTACCCCGGCAGGAGAAAAGGTGCTGGAGCACAGCCGTGCCGCCCTCAAGCAGATGGAGCAGCTGCGCCGGGGGCTGGACGCCATGCAGGGCGAGGTGTGCGGCACCCTGAAAGCGGGCGTGTCGGTCAATTTTTCCTACTACCGCCTGCCGGAGGTGCTGACCGAATACCACAAAAAGTATCCCCGTGTCCGGCTGGATATTGCCACCGGGCACAGCCGCCACTTTTACCAGCAGATGCTGGACGGTACGCTGGACATTGCGGTGCTGCGGGGCGAGTACCCCTGGGACGGTACTCAGTTCCTCCTCTCGCAAGAGGATATCTGCCTGATCTATGCCCGGGAGTATGAGGGAAAGCCGCTCTCGGATTATCTGTATATCGACCACCAGACCGACGCTTCGCTGGGGGCTCAGATGGCCCGCTGGCGGTATGAGAATGGCGTGACCGGGGATACGGGCAGCTTTGTGGTGGACAATATCACCGCCTGCCTGGAAATGGTCAAGCGGGGCCTTGGCTGGGCCCTGATGCCGGAAATCGCGCTGGACAATTTTGATGGCTGTGTCCGGCCCTGCACGTTTGAAAACGGCGAGCCGTTCCTCCGCCGCACCTACATTTTCTGCCAGCGGGATGCCGCTGCTCTGCCGCAGGTGCAGCTGTTTATGGACATGCTCAAGAAAAAGCGCTGAGAGGAGAAAATTTTCATGGAACAAGAAGTATCCCTCATCCAGATGCTGGATGCCCGGGAGCGCAGGGTCTGGCACCAGCAGGAGCTGCTGGGGGCCTATGGCAAGCCGCTGGTCTGCTTTACCATGAACATTGCGGGCCCGGTCAAGGATTCGCCTCTCATCCGCCGGGGCTTTGCCCGGGGGCGGCAATTGCTGGAACGGCAGTTTTTGCGCTGCGGCATCAAACCGCTGAAAATCGACCTCAGCAAGGCTGTGACGGGGCCAGAGGCTTTTTATGTGCTGGACACGGAACCGCTGACCATCAAGAAACTGACGACATTGGTGGAGGACGCCAGCCCGCTGGGGCGGCTGTTTGACATGGACGTCCTCCGCCCGGACGGCAAAAAAGTGGACCGGGAAGAATTGCATCTTGAGGGCCGCAAATGCCTCATCTGCGGCGGGCCTGCCAAGGTGTGCAGCAGCCGCCGGGTGCATACCGTAGCCGAGCTGCAGGCCCGGACGACGGCGATCCTTACCGAGACGATGGATACGCTGGATGCCGCCACGGCTGCCCGGCAGGCGGTGCGGGCCCTTTTGTATGAGGTGACCACCACCCCCAAGCCCGGCCTGGTGGATCGCCGGAACAGCGGCAGCCACGCCGATATGGATTCGTTTACCTTTATGAGCAGCGCGGCCTCCCTCTACCCTTATTTTGAGGCCTGCACCCGGGCAGGGCGGAAAACAGCGGACGGCCCGGCCCCGGAGACCTTTGCAGCCCTCCGCCCGCTGGGCTGCGAGGCCGAGGGCGAGATGCTGGCCGCCACCCATGGCGTCAATACCCATAAGGGGGCTATTTTCTCCATCGGCATCGTCTGCGCGGCGCTGGGCCGCCTGGACCGCGCCCTCTGGGCCGACCCGGCCCGCGTGCTGGCGGAAGTCTCGACCATGACGGCCGGGCTGACGGCAAAAGACTTTGCGGGGGTCACGGCCGAGAATGCCGTTACCGCCGGGCAGAAGCTCTATGTGCAGTACGGCATTACCGGGGTGCGGGGGCAGGTGGAAGCAGGTTTGCCCGCCGTGTTGGAGTTTGGTCTGCCCGCGCTGGAAAAAGGGCTGGCCACAGGGTACAGCCTCAATCAGTCCGGCTGCGGTGCGCTGCTGGCGATCATTGCCAACAGCACGGATACCAACCTGATCGCCCGCAGCGACCGTGCTACGCAACTGGCCGTGGTGGAGGAGCTGAAAGCCCTGCTGGCCCGGACGCCTTACCCGGACGAAGCCGCTCTCCGCGCGCTGGATGACCGCTTTATCGCGGCCAACCTCTCGCCCGGCGGCAGCGCTGACCTGCTGGCGCTCTGCTACCTGCTCCATTTCTTCAAAACGGAGGTACTGGAAGATGTCTGAATACACCCTCTCGCAGGTGTCGCCCACCGATAAAACCACCCTGGCTGAGATCGACGCCCTTTTGCAGAAAGAGGGCATCCGCCGGGACGGCAATCTGGATTATATCTGTGCCATGTTCGATGAGGATTACCACGTCATCGGCACGGGCAGCTGCTTTGGCAACACCCTGCGGTGCTTTGCCGTCAGCAGCGACCATCAGGGCGAGGGCCTGCTCAACCAGATCATCACCCACCTCATTGAGGTGCAGTGCGCCCGGGGCAACCTCCACCTGTTTTTGTACACCAAGGGTAAAAGCTCCAAATTCTTTGGGGATCTGGGCTTTTACGAGATCGCCCGGGTGGAGGATACCCTTGTCTTTATGGAAAACCGCCGGGATGGTTTTGGTGCCTACCTGCGCGGCCTCGAAAAGACCAAAACCGAGGGCAGATCTGCCGCGCTGGTCATGAACGCCAACCCCTTTACGCTGGGGCACCAGTATCTGGTGGAAACGGCGGCTGCCGCCTGTGATACCCTCCATCTGTTTGTCGTCAGCGAGGACGCCAGCCTGGTGCCTTTTGCAGTCCGCAAGCGGCTGGTGGCCGAGGGAGTGCGGCATCTGTCCAACGTCGTTCTGCACGACAGCGGCCCCTATATCATCTCCAACGCCACGTTCCCGAGTTATTTCCTGAAAGACGAAACCGCCGTGATCGAGGGCCACGCAAGGCTCGACCTGGCCGTTTTTACCAAGATCGCGGCGGTATTGAACGTGACCGCCCGCTATGTGGGCGAGGAGCCTGTCAGCCAGGTGACGGGCTTGTACAATCAGATCATGAAAGAGCAGCTGCCCAAGGCGGGCATCAACTGCATCATTGTGCCCCGTAAACAGGCCGGGGGAAAGGCCATCAGCGCTTCCACGGTCCGCCAGTGCCTGCAGAACGGCGATTGGGAGTCCCTGAAAGCCCTCGTCCCCGCCACGACGCTGGAATATTTCCGCAGCCCGGAGGCAGCCCCGGTGCTGGCACGGATCCAGAAAGCGGGCAATGTGGTGCACTATTAAATAAAAGGGCCTGCCAGAAAAGAATCGGCAAAAAATTTTAGCCCCGGATTGACAAGCCCGGGGCAAACGCATACAATAGAATCGATAAAAGGGAGTAAGGGGTGTGCCGCAGACCCGGAGCGGTGCACTGCATGGCAGCGTCAGCACGGTGGAAACACCCGATGTCATGTGTTCGCTTGAGACTTTTGTCACAGTGATTTTTGGCTGTGGCAGGGGTCTCTTTTTTGTTTCCTGTCCGCAGCCTCCGGGGCCTGTTTTTGGGAGGAAACAAAATGGAGTTTCTTACAACATTCGCCAGCCTGTTTTCCAATTTTGGAAATCTGACCTGGCAGATGGTGGTTATGTGGGCGGTGGGCGGTCTGCTCATTTATCTGGCCATCGCAAAACAGATGGAGCCAAGCCTGCTGCTGCCCATGGGCTTTGGTGCCATCCTGGTCAACCTGCCTCTCTCCGGGGCCATCACCCAGGGGGACACCGTAGGCCCCATCTCGGCCCTGTTTGAGGCGGGGATGAGCAACGAGCTGTTCCCGCTGCTGCTCTTCATCGGCATTGGCGCCATGATCGATTTCGGCCCCCTGCTGGAAAAGCCCTGGCTCATGCTCTTTGGGGCGGCGGCCCAGTTCGGCATCTTTTTCACCCTGTTCGCGGCAGGCTTCTTCTTTGAGCTGAACGATGCCGCTTCCATTGCCGTGATCGGCGCGGCCGACGGCCCCACGGCCATCTTTGTGGCCAATGTGCTGGGCTCGAAGTATCTGGGCGCCATCATGGTGGCTGCCTACAGCTACATGGCGCTGGTGCCCATCGTCCAGCCCCCGGTCATCCGCCTGGTGACGACCAAAGAGGAGCGCTGCATCCGGATGCCCTACGAGAAAGGAAGCGTCAGCCGCCTGACCCGCATCCTGTTCCCCATCGTGGTCACCGTCATTGCCGGGCTGGTGGCCCCGGCCAGCGTGGCGCTGGTGGGCTTTCTGATGTTCGGCAACCTGCTGCGGGAGTGCGGTGTCCTCAACAGCCTGAGCGAGACGGCGCAGAACGTGCTGGCCAACCTCATCACCATCGTGCTGGGGCTCACCGTGGCCGGGCAGATGACGGCGGACCAGTTCGTCCGGCCCGATACCCTCCTCATCCTGGCGCTGGGGCTGGTGGCGTTCGTGTTTGACACCGTGGGCGGCGTGCTCTTTGCAAAGCTGCTCAACCTCTTCCGGCCGGAGGGGAAGAAGATCAACCCCATGATCGGCGCGGCAGGCATCTCGGCCTTCCCCATGAGCGGCCGTGTGGTCAACAAGATGGGCCTGGAAGAGGACAACCAGAACTTCCTGCTCATGTATTCCATCAGCGTCAACGTCTCGGGCCAGATCGCCTCGGTGATCGCAGGCGGCCTGATCCTGACCCTGCTGGGCGCGTAAAAAAGGAGGAAACCATCATGCTGGAACTGAATCTGCTTTCCTGGGAGACCACCCTGCCCATCCTGCTCATCGGGATGCTGGGCATTTTCCTGGTCATCAGCGTCATTGTGCTGGCGGTGACCCTGCTGGGAAAGTTTACAAAGTAAAAATAAAAGAGGCTGTTGCACCATTTTGCAACAGCCTCTTTTGTTTTGCAAATCAGGTCTCAGGAGCTGCTTTCACGGCATTCAAAAAATCCCGGATCTTCTCGACCTGGATCTGAGCCACGGCGCGGCCGGTCTCATAAACGCGGCGCAGCTGGGCGGGGTCCCGCTCCATGGCACCGATCTCCAGCGGGATGGGCGGGCGGATGACATAATCCTTGCCGGCCTGCTCCAGCATCGAGATGTAGCTCAGGGTCTCGTTATACCGCTCATGGCGGTCCGCCACAGCCTCCACAAAGGCAGGGTAGCGGAAATATCTGGCCCGGATGGCGGGCAGGAATTTGTTCTTCTTTTTGGTGTAGCCCTTGGGCTGGGTCAGGATGATGAGATTGCGCTTGTACCCGATGGACTCAAAAAACCGCACCGGGATGGAGTCCGCCACGCCGCCGTCCAGCAGGCCGTAATGGCCGATCTTGACGATCTTTGCCGCCAGCGGCATGGAAGCCGAAGCCTCCATCCAGCGCACATCCTCGGCGTCGCCCGTGCGGCACTTGTGGTAGATGGGCTCGCCCGTCTTCACATCGGTGCAGACCACGAAGAAATCCATGGGCGAAGCCGCAAAGGCGGCCTCATCAAAGGGGTCCAGCCGCTCCGGCACCTCGTGGTAGCAGAACTGCTCACTGTACAGGTTGCCCGTTTTGACCAGATTTTTAAAGCTGGCGTAGCGCTTATCGTTGCAGTACTCGGTGTTGTAGCGGATGACGCGGCCGATCTGGTGTGATTTGTAGTTGCAGCCAAACACCGCGCCGGCCGACACGCCGATCGCACCGTCGGTCACAAGGCCGTTCTCCATCAGAACATCCAGCACGCCTGCCGTGAACATGCCCCGCATGGCGCCGCCTTCCATGATCAATCCTGTTTTCATACGGGTCCACTCCTTCCTCCCCGTGCGGCCCGAACGACCGCATCCGTTGGGCCGGGGCGGCACAGAATGCCCCGGCTGATTGCTTCCAGTATACTCGAATTTTTCCAGAAAACAAGCCCGCAGGCCGGAAAAATCGCCCCCGGACGCAAAAGAGCAATCAAAGTCATACTCTTTGGAGCTAAGACTGAAATTCCATGCGCTTTTTTGTCAAATTTGGGTATAAAACACCTTGCAAACCCCGGGTGGTTCCGGTATACTTGGTAAAATAAAAAATTGAGAGTCACTGGGAGGAACGTGCAGAGTTATGAAAATGCTGGAAGATCGCATCCGCAAGGACGGCATTGTCCGCGAGGGCAATGTGCTCAAGGTAGACAGTTTCATCAACCACCAGATGGACATCCCACTGTTCAAGGAGATGGCCCGGGAGTGGAAGCGCCTGTTTGATGGCAAGCCCATCAACAAGGTGCTCACCATCGAGGCCAGCGGCATTGGCATTGCCGCCGTGGTGGCCAGCGAGTTCAACGTGCCGGTGGTGTTTGCCAAAAAGTCCATGAGCATCAACCTGGATTACGATAACTACGAGACCAAGATCCAGTCTTTTACCCACAAGAAGATCTACAACGTCATCGTCTCCAAAAAGTTCCTCACCCCGGAGGACCATGTCCTCATCATTGACGATTTCCTGGCCAACGGCTGTGCCCTGATGGGCCTTCTGGAGCTGGCACAGGAGGCCGGTGCCACCGTGGAGGGCATCGGCATTGCCGTGGAAAAAGGTTTCCAGCAGGGCGGCGAGCTCATCCGCAGCAAGGGCTACCAGCTGGAGAGCCTTGCCATCGTGGACGCCATGGACAGCAAGACCGGCGAGATCACGTTCCGCGAGCAGCCGCAGCAGAGCTGAAAATCCAGCAGCACATTCGATCATATCCTCAGGACCGCTTCGGCGGTCTTTTCTTTTTGCCCTGATTCAGGCCCCGTCAAAACTGTCGCCATCTTCAGGCAGGTCGGCGGCAGTCTCCGCCGTGGGGGCTGGCTGCTCCGGGACGGCGGCGCGGGGGATGCCTTTGTATACCAGCGTCTGTTCCAGAACCTCGGCGCAGACGGGAGCCGAGAGGCTGCCGCCTGCCGTCGTCCAGCTGTGGGGCTCATCCAGGCAGACCAGGCAGAGGAACCGTGGGTCGTCGATGGGGGCCACGGCCACAAAGCTGGCAATGCGGGCCTTTTCGTCGATGCTGTCCAGCTTCTGGCTGGTGCCGCTTTTGCCGCCCACCCGGTAGCCCGCGATCCGTGCGTTCCGCCCGCCGCCATAGAGGACGACCGCCTCCATCATCTCCCGCATGATCTGGCTGGTCTCGGGCTTGAGCACCTGCCGTTTGCAGACGGGGGAGAGAGTCTCTATGACCTCGCCCTCCGGCCCTAAAATGGCATCCACCATCCGGGGCTGCAGCAGCTTCCCGCCGTTGACCACGGCACAGACCGCCGAGGCCATTTCCAGGTAGGAGATCTTGCTGCTCTGCCCGAACGCGCAGGAGGCCAGCTCCACCGGGCCCATCCGGTCAGCGGTGTAGTAGAGGCTCTTTTTCGGCTCGGCGGGCAGGTCGATGCCGGTGGCTCCCGCAGGCCAAAGGCTGCAAAATAATCACAGAACGCCTCTTTGCCCAGCCTTGCCCCGATCTGGATGAAGCTCTGGTTGCAGGAGTTTTCCAGTGCCTGGGTCACGGTCTGGGCCCCATGGCGCTTGTGGTTGGCGCAGTGGAACCGGGTGCCTGCTACCGAGATGAACTCCCCGCAGTAAAAGCTGGAGCTTTTGGAGATGGCCCCGGCGTCCAGCGCCGCCGCGCAGGTGATGAGCTTGAAGACGCTGCCCGGCTCGTATAAATCGCTGACGGCCTTGTTCCGCCACTGGGTCTGCTGGGCCAGCTGCAAAGCTGCCTTGCGCTCGTCGCCGGTCAGGGCGTCCACCATGCTCCGGGCGGCCTTGTCGGCCAGCACGCGGGGCTGGTTGGGGTCGTAGGAGGGGGTGGTGGACATGGCCAGCACGGCCCCGGTGTTCACGTCCATCACGATGCCCACGCCCGGGCCGCGACGTGATGCTCCCGGACGGCATAGCACAGCGCGTTCTCCAGGTAATGCTGGATGTTGGTGTCGATGGTCAGCCGCAGGCCGTCCCCCTCGGTGGGGAAGCGCTCGGTCTCATAGCTTTGTTCCAGCGTGTAGCCCCAGGCGTTGACGGCGGTGAGCACCACGCCGTTTTCCCCGGTGAGCAGGTCGTCGTATTCCAGCTCCAGCCCCGAGACACCGGCGTTGTCCACATTGGTGAAACCCAGCACCGAGGCCAGAAACTCCCCCTGCGGATACCAGCGCCTGGAGTCCTGGTTGATCCGGATGCCGGTGATGTCGTTCTCCTCGCAGAAATCCCGCACCCGGTCGGCCATGGATCGGTCCACCCGGTAGCGGAGCAGGCAGTCGTTGGAGCGCCGCTGGCTGAACTTTTCCAGCAGGGCGGCTTCGTCCAGCTCCAATATTTTCGCAAGGCCCTGGGCGGCAAGGCCGAGCTTTTCCTCCGGCATCTCCCGGGGCGAGGCCCGCAGGGTCCAGCAGCTGCTGTTGGCGGCCAGCAAAACACCGTCCGCACTGTAGATGCGGCCCCGGTCCGCCGGGACGATGGTATCCCGCAATTGCTGGCCCAGCGCCCGCTGAGTGTACCGATCAGAGGCGCGCAATTGCAGCCAGAACAGACGGAACGCCAGCCCGGCGGCCACGGCACAGAACAGCACGGCCACCAGCCGTGCCCGCTGGCGGAATGCCCGCTCGGGCAGGGTGCGCGGACCGGACATGAACACCACCTCCTCCTGCCACTCTATGCGGGGCGGAGTGACTATTATTCGCCATTCCTGCGTACAATAAGTACCCGGGAGGAACTGCCGATGCTGCACAATGAAACGATACGCCCCACGCCCCGCCACAGGCTCCGCCTGCCTCTGCGGCAGCTGCCTGCCATGGACCTGCCTTTTCTGGTACTGGTGCTCACGCTGGTGGGCTTTGGGCTGGTGATGCTGGCCTCTGCCTCCAGTGCGGTGGCTCTCTACCGCCGGGGAGATGCCTGGGCCTACCTGCGCCCGCAGCTGCTATACGCGGCGCTGGGGCTGGTGGGCCTGTGGCTGGCCAGCCGGGTGGATTATCATATTTTCCATAAGCTGGCCTGGCCGCTGCTGGCTCTCTCCCTCGTTTTGCTGGTGGCCGTGCTCTTTATGCCGGAGTACAACGGCTGCAAGCGCTGGCTGGTGCTGCCCGGGCTGGGCACGCTGCAGCCCAGCGAAATTGCCAAATTCGCGGTGGTGCTGGTGTTCAGCCATGTCATTTCCCTCAACCACGACCAGATGAAACGCTTCTCCGTGGGCGTGCTTCCCTTTGCGCTGGTGCTGGGGGTGGTGGCGGCGCTGATGCTGCTGGAGCCGCACCTTTCGGGCACCCTGCTGATCCTGGGCATTGGAGCCGTGCTGATGTTTGTGGGCGGCACCGGGCTCAAGTGGTTCGTGCTGGCAGGCGTGAGCGGGGTGGCCGCCATCGGGGCGGCAGTGGTCATCATGCCTGACCTTGTGCCTACGCCGCCGACCGGCTCAACTCCTGGCTGGACCCCTTTGCCGACCCGCTGGGCGACGGCCACCAGACCATCCAGAGCCTGTATGCCATCGGCTCCGGCGGGGCTGCCGGGCTGGGGCTGGGCAACAGCCGCCAGAAACATCTGTTCGTGCCAGAGCCCCAGAACGATTTTATTTTTTCCATCGTTTGCGAGGAGCTGGGCTTTGTGGGGGCCTGTGCCGTGGTGGGGCTGTTCGTGCTGCTGCTCTGGCGGGGAATCACGCTGGCGGCCCATGCGCCCGATCGTTTCGGGGCACTGCTGGTGGTCGGCTTCACGGTGCAGGTGGCCCTGCAGGCCGTGCTGAACATGGCCGTTGTGACCAATACCATCCCCAACACAGGCATCAGCCTGCCGTTTTTTTCCTCCGGCGGCACCAGCCTCATGATGCTGCTGGGCGAGATGGGGGTGGTGCTTTCCGTCTCAAGAGGGGAAACGTGAAAATTCCTCTATTTGGCTCCCCTGATAGGATAGACTCCCTCCGGCCGAGGGAGATGTCGCGTTAGCGA